>CALWWH010000043.1 GCA_944385195.1 uncultured Oscillospiraceae bacterium
GGCTTGGAGGAGATATTGATCTTCTGGGACTGGCTGCCCATGAGGGCGATGAGCTCCTCATTGACGATCTTGACGATCATCTGCGCCGGGGTAAGGGACTCTAGGACGTCCTGGCCCATGGCGCGCTCGGAGACGCTCTTGACGAAGTCCTTGACGACCTTGTAGCTGACGTCCGCCTCCAGCAGAGCCAGACGGATCTCGCGCATTGCGGCCTTGATGTCGGCCTCGCTCAGGCGGCCCTTGCCGCGCAGGCGTTTGAATGCGGCGTTGAGTTTTTCGGACAGGCCTTCAAAAGCCATGCTGCGTTCCTCCTCAGTCTTCCAGCCCGGCCAGCGCGGCCAGGATGGTCTGCGCCGCCTCACGGACGGCGGGATCGGCGTTGGATTGCAGCGCCGCGGCGGCGCTGCGGATGCTGCGCTCGGCGGCGGCGCTGCGCCGGGCTCGGGCCACACAGCCGATCTTAGACTCAAAGCTCTCCAGCGCGCTCTCGGCGCGGCGCAGCGCGTCGTGCACCGCCTGGCGGGAGACGCCGGTGTTCTCAGCGATCTCGGACAGCCACAGATCCTGGTTAAAGCTCAGGTCGCACAGTTCCCGCTGGCGCTGCGTGAGCAGCTCTCCGTAAAAATCCAGCAGGAGGCTCCACTCTACGCTCTGCTCCATGCTCGCCCGCTCCATGCTCGCCCGCTCCATGCTCGCCCGCTCGCCTCCTCCGCTGTCAAGGCTTTGGCCTTCACACCCGCATATGATAGCACAAAGCGGCGCAGCTGTCAAGCGTTTTTTCTTGACAGCTGCGCCTTTGTTGCCTGCCCTCGCCCGAGGTCAGGCAAGGGTTATTTGCTCTGCATGGCCATCCACTGGAACAGGGAGACTTCCTTGCCGCCGCACACGACGGGCTTGCCGTCGAAGTCCAGGACGCAGTCGTCGTTGTAGACATAGACCCAGGTAAAGTGGCCCATATACTCATAGGGCTCGCCCTTGTCGTTGAGGAACTTGTCGTCGACAACCTTGTCAAAATAGGAGAAGTGGACGTTGGGCGCCCCGGCGGCGATCAGGCGCTGATAGGTGGGGACCACCGTCTCCAGCGGCTTGACCACGGGGTCGTTGCTGGCGTGGGTGAACCAGATGGGGATGTTTTTGATGCTCTGGATGTCCTCGTCAGAGATGGTCTCGTCATAGAGAGCCTCGCAGACGGGGTAGGCGGCGGCGAAGTACTCCGGGTAGTCGATGATCATGCGCATGGTCATGAAGCCGCCGTTGGAGCAGCCGCCGATATAGACGCGCTTGGGATCGACGCGCTCCGGGCGGGCGTCGACGAACTCCTGGATCAGGGCCATGAGCGCCTGGGTGTACTTGCTCTTGCCGGTGCGGCCATATTGGCCGGAGCCGTCGTCCATCCACATGGTGGGGGTCTGGGGCGCGAGAATCCACGCGCCGCCCAGCTTGGCCTGGATGTCCGGGCCGGAGAGGTTCACGACCTTGTTGCCGGTGTAGGCGATGGTAGGGTCAGAGCCGCCCTCGCCGGCGCCGTGCAGCCAGATGACCAAGGGCCGCTGGCCGGGCTCCCGGGGCTCCCAGTAGCCGTAGTTCAGGGGCAGGGGCTCATAGCCGGAGGTGGCGTTGACCCAGCCGTCCATCTGCGGGCACAGCTCCGCCTGGCAGGTGTCGAAGACCATGCCCGAGACGAGCGGATCGCCGGCCAGCTCTTTGATCTGGGTGACGCGGTAGTCGCTGAAGATCCACTCGTTTTTCATCATGCCAAAGGAGGCCTGGCAGTAGCCCAGGGGGTAGATGGGGCCGTAGGCCATCTCTAGCGCGGCAAAGGTCCCGGTCTGGGCGGGGCTGCCCATCTCGTCGCAGGGATAGGCGGCGGTGACGGTGCGGTAGCCCTTGCTGGGCAGAGAGGGCGGCTCCAGCCAGGTGCGGCTGGTCAGGACGATTTCGCCGGTGCTGCGGTTTTTGCGCTCAACGTAGACGCTGAACATGTCGGACGTCACATCGCCCGCTTGGATCTGCACCGGCATGGGCAGGATGAGCTTGGTCACATAGGGTCCGTTGTTGGTGACCTCAATCAGGGCGCGATAGCTAAGCATTGCGTTGTCCTCCTTATACATAATGAAGCGGCAAAGGTTAGAGGGTCTGCTCCGTCATCCAGCTGAGGATGCCGTGTTCATTGTGATAGGTGAGGATCCAGCAGGCGTGGTTGGCGCCGAACTTGGCCTCCAGGGACATCTCCGGATCAGTGGCAATCCCGTAAGCCTCCAGCTCCTCGGGGCTGTAGATGGTCAGGCGGGCGTTGTTGTTGCCGGCGTCGCGGAGGGCTAAAATGCCGTCGACGATGTACTTGTGGCGGTAGATGGTGTGGTCGACATAGGCAGCGGAGACCCAAATTTTTGCGTCCACCAGGTTGCAGAGGATGTCAAAGGTCTCGGGGGTCATGGTGGGGCAGATGGGGGCGCAGGCGGCAAACAGCCCGGCGCCGACGCTCATGGCCCGCAGCGTGCCGCCGCCGCCCATGCTCATGCCGGTGACGTAGACACGGTTCATGTCGACCTTGCCCTCGTCGATCATGCCGCGGATGATGTCGCAGACTGCCGCCAGGTACTCCCGGTGCCAGCCGTGCTTGCCGGGCATGTCGCTGCTGGCAAAGCTCTGCTTGGTGGCCCGGCCGGCCATCATGCGAATGTCCATCAGAGACGGGGCCTGGGGCGCCATGATGTAGAAGTCGGGGTACATCTCCGCCAGCTGGATGGCGCCGATGGTGCCGACCATCTGCTTGAGGTTATCAAAGCCGCTCTCGCCGCCGCCGTGGAGGAAGAGGATCATCGGGCGGGGCTGCTTGCTCTTGGGGCTATAGAGGCGGTAGAGAACCTCTCCGTCTTTTTTCGGCTCGAAGGCGTCGATGCCCTGGATCTGCTCGTCATCCACATCGGCACGGGTGTAGCGGTCCATGCCCACGGTGAGGGTCCAGCCTCTGCCATAGGGGAACTCCTCCGGGGTGATGGTGATCTTGCCGCCCTCGCAGACGACTTCCTTGATGCTCACGGCAGTGGGCTGGCTTTGCATATAGCCGGGGTCCAGCTCCAGATGCACCTCGGCGGGGTCCAGGGGCTCATGCTTGAGGACAAAGCCGCGGCCGGTCCAGCCCTGGTCAGCGACGTAGGTAGTTGCGGTCAGTTTTGCCATAGTGAATGGCTCCTTTCATCTTTCAATTTGTCAATTTTATCATATCGGGTTTTCAGAAAGATGTCAATTGCTAATTTGGGACATGACGTTGCGCAGTCGAGGAAAGTGTGGTATACTCAGTCCGCACAACGCAGCTTTCCTGGCCGCCAGAGGCCCGACAGGGGCTGCGCCGCCCCAAGGAGGTACCCCATGACCATCACTACCCTTACCCCCGCCACTCTGACCGGCGCCGCGGCGCTGGCAGCCCAGGTCTACGAGTCCGACGCCGCCGCGCTTTTGCCGGAGCTGGCCCAGGCCCTGGACGACCCGCAGCAGGCGATCTATGTGGCCTTGGACGGCGCAGAGGCCATCGGCTTTGCCCAGGCCAGTCTACGGCACGACTACGTCGAGGGCACCGAGACGAGCCCCGTGGGCTACCTCGAGGGCGTCTG
>CALWWH010000044.1 GCA_944385195.1 uncultured Oscillospiraceae bacterium
CTTTGCCGGTGTCGACCCCAACTATAACCCCAATCCCGGAGGCGGTTTTGGTGAGGGGTTCGGCGGCGGCTTTGGCGGCATGGACTTCGATCTGGGCAGCATTTTTGACAACTTCTTCGGCGGTGGAGCCTCCAGCTCACGCCGTGCCAATGTGCCCACCAAGGGCGAGAATCTAGGCGTTGAGGTTACGTTGACCTTTGAGGAGGCCGCTTTCGGCACCACCCGCGACGTCACCGTCGGACGGGTGGAAAACTGCCCCACCTGCGGCGGATCCGGCGCTGCTGCCGGCTCCCAGCCGGAGACCTGTCCCGACTGCCGCGGCACCGGTACAGTGCGCACGGTTCGTCACACCGCTTTCGGCACCATGCAGCAGACCGGCGTGTGCCCCAAGTGTGGCGGTCGCGGCAAACTCATCAAGAACCCCTGCAATACCTGCAAGGGTAAGGGCAAGGTCCGCAAGAATAAAAAGGTCAGTGTCAAAATTCCTGCCGGTGTCGATGACGGGCAGAGCGTCCGTGTCCGCGGTGAGGGCAATGTAGGCAGCAACGGCGGTCCCAATGGCGACCTGCTGGTCACCGTCTCTGTCCGTCCGCATCCGATCTTCACTCGCGACGGCGCGAATGTCCACTGCGAGATGCCCATCACGATCACTCAGGCGGCCCTCGGCGCAGAAATTGAGGTTCCGACCCTGGACGGTAAGGTCCGCTACACAGTTCCCGAGGGTACCCAGAGCGGCACGGTATTTCGTCTCAAGGGCAAAGGTATTCCCTACGTTGGCTATAAGACCCGTGGCGATCAGTTTGTCACTGTGGTTGTCGAGACCCCCAAAAACCTCAACCGCGAGCAGAAAGAGCTGTTGGAGAAGCTGGAGGCGTCTTTGCAGGATGAAGCCCAACCCAAACGCAAGAACTTTTTCGACAAGCTCAAGGAAAATTTCAATAAGTAAAACAAGTCCGTACTGCAAACCACAGTACGGACTTGTTTTTGGATATGATAACTGTTTTGATGCACGCTAAGAAAGGAGCGCCGGCATGGGATGGGGCTTCTTTGCATTCCATGCGACCGGCGCGGGCAACAGCTACTCCTCCTGTTTCCCACAATCGCTCTGACCCACAGAGGAATATTGCTCACTCGCCCAAAAGCCTGATGAGATCTGTCTTCTCCCCAACCGCGTATCGGCCCAGCTTGTGCAGGCTCTGAGGTACGCCTTTGACGATGCGGTTGGTCTCGGCAACCGTCGTGAGGGTAGCTATCATATTGTTATCCACCAAAATGAGTTGGGAGAGGAGATCATTCTTCCCAAGAGGGAAGGAGGTAACCGAAACCGATTTGCCCAGATGTTCCTGAAACAGAGCCTGCATTACGTCGCAGTCCTCGTTAAGAAACGTCCGATAGTCTTCCAGACTCTCGTCCTCTTTACGGAGGATGCCCAGGCGGATTGGCTCCTCATCAAGGCCCGCCACTTCGTGCAGGTCGTATCCATGACTCTCAATGGTGATGACGCCGCTGGCCTCCATCTCTGCCGCCTGCTCCCAGCTGAAGTGCGGAATCATCGCTTGGCCCGTCTCTTTGTATGTATTCTTGCCCACAGAGACGCCGATGACGAAGATGGTCGCCTTCAGGCCATGTTCTTTGAGAATGGGGTAGGCGTGGGTGTAGTTACTCTCGTAGCCGTCGTCAAAGGTGATGAGGATAGGCTTGTCTGGCAAAGCGCCGTCACCGCTGACAAAAGCATCAAGATCTGCAAAGGTCACGGCAGTATACCCCGCCTCCACCAGGGCAGTCATCTGTTCGTTGAAGATTTCGACAGATACGGCGCCGCCTTCGCCAGGCTCCTCGGTGATGTGGTGATACAGCAAAATGGGAACCTCCGCAGTGCGCTCTGTCAGCACCAACGCCGCCACGCTGCGGAATATAGAGGCCGACAGCCCGAGCTGTGCCCTCGCCTGGTTCAGCACAGGCAGGAGCGCCAGCAACAGCGCCGCAGCAAAAAAACACAGGGCGCCCCTGCGATACAAAATCAATTGACGCTCTCCCATCGATGCTCCGGTTCCTCTCATGTGTGATGTCATACCGAACTATTATTATAGCGCAAAAGATTTCTGGACGCAACGCTTGTTTTCGCTTTCTCTCAGTGGTGTCTTGAATATTCCCTTGCGTTATCGGCAAAAAAACGCTATACTATATTCATCCTAAATTCGTCAAAAGAGGAGATGCCCATGAAGCTCGAATGGAGAACTTGTTTTAAGGCCGGTATTAGTATTTTTTTGCTTTACCTAGCCATCCACTACTGGAGCTTCGTCTCCGGGGCGCTGATGACCATTCTGGGCGCAGGCATGCCAATCGTCTGTGGCCTTGCCATCGCATATATCCTCAACATTCTTCTGGGCTTCTACGAGCGCAACACCTTCGCCCGCATCACCTCCCGAAAAATCGACCCCGTGGCCTCACACATCATCTGCATGACCGCAGCCCTGATCACTGCCATCGGCATCATCGCTCTGATCATCGGTCTGGTCATCCCAGAGCTGAAGGACTGCATCAAGTTCCTGATCTCTGAAATTCCGCCCTTGGCAGAGCGGATTCTAAACGAGTCCTGGATTGTAGAGCTGCTGCCCGAGGACATCGTTGAGACCCTGGCTGCGCTGGACCTATCCATGTACCTCTCTAAGGCCCTCGAAGTGTTCTCCATCGGCCTTACCAGCGCTGTGGGCATGGTCATGACGGTCTTCTCCACGCTGGTCAATATCATCCTGAGCCTAATCTTTGCCATTTACCTGCTCTTGAGCCGGGATAAGCTTATGGAACAGGGCTCTCGCCTGCTCAAGCACTACCTGCGCCCCAAAGCCTCCAGCCGCATACTCTACGTGCTTTCCATCTTTAACAAGAGTTTCCGCCGTTACATTGTTGGCCAGTGCACCGAGGCAGTCATCTTGGGCGTACTTTGTATCCTGGGCATGCTGATCTTCCGCTTCCCCTATGCCGTCATGATCGGGACGCTGGTGGGTTTCACTGCGCTGATCCCCTTTGTTGGCGCGTACATCGGCGCCGTCGTTGGCGCGTTGATGATTCTGACCGTCTCGCCCCTCAAAGCCGCGCTGTTTTTGGTTTTCCTGGTCATCCTCCAGCAGTTGGAGGGCAACCTGATCTTCCCCAAGGTTGTCGGCAAGTCCATCGGACTGCCCGCCATCTGGGTTCTGGCAGCCGTCACCATCGGCGGCGGCCTGGGGGGCGTCCTGGGTATGCTCCTGGGCGTGCCCATTACCTCGGCGCTCTACCGGCTTTTGCGTGAGGACCTCCATCGCCGAGAGGCGGCAGAACCTTCCGCAGCAGCCAGCCCCACTGCCTCAGAATTGG
>CALWWH010000045.1 GCA_944385195.1 uncultured Oscillospiraceae bacterium
GGGGTAGCGCAGCTCCACGGGACCCGGATGCAGGGCTGTGAGCTGCGAGGTACGGCGGCGTTGGCCGTCGCAGCCCTCGGGGCAGAGGGGGAGAGCATCGTGACCGGCCTGGACTATCTGGATCGGGGCTATGAAGACATAAAAAATTTACTTTCAAATCTCGGTGCAGCGATAAAACGGGTGGAAATTTCGTCAGATGTAGTGTATACTATAAGATAGCATAGCTATCCTGGCGGGGACTTACCCGCTGCTGCGGAGGGATCTCATGGCATTGGCACATACGCGGGGAGGGCGCTCCTCGAAAAGCCGCGGCTTTCTTGCAAAACTGTTGACACTCATCGCCATTGTGGCGGCAGCCGTATTTGGCGTCGCTGTGTTCTTTCGAGTAAATACCTTCGAAATCCGTGGTAACGTAAATTATTCAGAAGAGGCTGTTATCATTGCCTCCGGCTTGGAGCAGGGCGACAGCATTCTGTTGGTGGACCGCAGCGAGGTCGCCAGCAATATCGTAACCCAGCTCCCCTACGTGGAGCAGGCTACAATCTCCCGGCAGCTGCCGGGCACCGTGGTCATCGAGGTTGTGGAGGGCGAACCCGTCGCCTCGCTGCAATCGGAGTACGGCGAGTTCTGGCTCATCGACAGCACCGGCAAGCTCATGGAGCAGGTCAGCGAGGACCGGGCCGGGTCTGTGACGCGGCTGGAGGGGCCCAAGGCGCTGCTGCCTGTGACCGGAGACATGGTCCTGCTCAGCGATGAGGATCAGCAGCGGCTGGATGTGGCGCTGCGGCTGATTGCGGAGCTGGAGAAATATGGTCTGGAGAAGCAGATCGAATCCATCGACGTTACGCAGCTCTATGACATCGTCATGTATTACACCGACCGGTTCGAGATCCAGTTGGGCAGTACCGATGAGCTGGAATATAAGATCAAATATCTGGCCTTTGCGCTGGAGAGCCTGTCGGAGAAGAGCGGACTCATCGACCTGACCTTTGATCAGGATCGCATCGCCCGCTTCCTGGAATGGCAGGAATGAGCGCATTGAATTTCATAAATCTGCAAACAATAGAGAAAGCCGGAAAACGGCATGACTAATACATAGGAGGAAATAAAAAATGGCGGATCTGAATCGGGAAAGAATTGTTAACATCAAGATCATCGGCGTGGGCGGCGCAGGCAATAACGTCATCAACCGCATGGTAGAGGCGGGCATTGAGGGAGTGGAGTTTATCGCGGTTAACACCGACCGTCAGGACCTCGAGAAGTCCAAGGCAGCTACCAAGGTTCAGATCGGCGAGAAGCTGACCAACGGCATGGGCGCAGGCTCCAAGCCTGAAATCGGCAAGAAGTCCGCAGAGGAGAGCCGCGCGGCCATCGCGCAGATCCTCGGGGATGCGGATATGGTCTTCATCACTGCCGGTATGGGCGGCGGCACTGGCACCGGCGCGGCGCCCATCATCGCTGACCTGGCCCGTGAAGCTGGCATCCTGACCGTCGGCGTTGTCACGAAGCCCTTCCGCTTTGAGGGCTCGCGCCGCATGGCCCAGGCCGACGAGGGCATCGCGCAGCTGGAGGATAAGGTAGACTCCCTGGTCATCATCCCCAACGAGCGGCTGAAGTATGTTACGGATCAGAAAATCACCTTTGCCAACGCCTTTGGCATTGCCGATGACGTTCTCAAGCAGGCGGTTACCAGCATTTCTGAGCTGGTGGGTTTTTCCACCGGCGTCCTGATCCACCTGGACTTTGCCGACGTCACAGCCATCATGCAGGATGCTGGCCATGCCCACATGGGTGTCGGCCACGCCTCCGGCAAGGAGAAGGCTACCGAGGCCGCGCAGATGGCCGTTGCCAGCCCGCTGCTGGAGACCTCTATCGCCGGGGCTAAGCGTGTGCTGATCAACATCACCGGCGCCATGGATCTGGGCCTGGACGATGTCGAGTCTGCTGCCAGCATCGTCATGGAGGCCGCCCATCCCGACGCCAACATCATTTTTGGCGCTGCTTTCGACGAGACCTTCGAGGATGAGATGGTCGTCACCGTCATTGCGGCAGGCTTCGACGATATGGAGCAGAGCAAGCAGGCGGCCGCCCGTCCGGGTGTGTTCAGCAATGCCGCTTCCCAGATGCAGCAGAAAACCGCTGCCCCGGCGCCTGCTCCGGTGGAGGATGTGTCCGACATCGACGAGATCTTCAAGATCTTCAACCGCGACTGAGCACAAAAAAGAGCACCCGCCGGGTGCTCTTTTTTGTGCCTGGCCCCCGCTGGCGGCGTATGATAGACCCGAGGTGATTGTGATGAAAAAACTGCAATATAACGCGCCCCTGACGCTGAGCTTTTTCCTGGCCTCCTTTGGGGTTCTGATCCTGGGCCAGCTCACCGGCGGGCTGACGGACAGGCTTTTTTTCTCCGTCTATCGCGCATCCCTGGCCTCGCCGCTGAGTTGGGTCCGCTTTTTTGGGCATGTTCTGGGCCATGCGGATCTGGAACACTTCATGAACAATATGCTGCTGCTGCTGGTGGTCGCCCCGCCGATGGAAGAGAAGTATGGCAGCAAAACGCTGCTGCTGGGCTTCGTGCTGACGGCTCTGGTGTCCGGGCTGCTGCACTATCTCCTCTTCCCGGGGACGGCCCTGCTGGGCGCCAGCGGCATCGTGTTCATGCTCATTATGCTCTCATCCCTGTCGGGAATGCAGGAGGGGCGCATCCCCATCACGCTGCTGCTGGTGGCGCTGCTGTACCTGGGGCAGGAGCTGTACGCTATTGTCTTTGTGCGGGATAACGTAGCCAATCTCATGCACGTGGTCGGCGGACTGTGTGGAACTGCCTTTGGCTTTCTGGCGGACCGGACCAGAAGCCGCCGCGGGTGAAAAGTCCGGAGCCGGATGGGATAGAAGGATAGAGGTATGGCCGCAAAGCATTGCAGCGTATCTTCTCCCCCTATCGTGGGATTGGCTCAATACGCAGCGGGCATCCACTTGAGCCGGGCTGCTGGAAGGATATCACATTGGATCACAGCATAGAAAACCCAATATACAAAAATAACGTACTACCCCATGCGTTTTGAAGCAAAGCAGCCGCCCCCGGAACCTCGATGCGACGGCAAAAATTCCCCGCCTGCGCTGATATCCACGCAGGCGGGGGACTTTTGCGGCAGGTTTGACCGCTGCTCTATGTAAAGACTTAGGAATTGAGTGTGTATTTTGCGTGATAGTAATTGTATTTCTGATTAAATGCGGCTGAATCGACATCTTTCATCTGGTGCAGGTATTCGTGGATGTCCATGCCATCGTGAACCATCTCCAGCATACAGCCGGCAATATTGGAGCAGTGGTCGCTCACGCGCTCGAGATTGGTCAGCAGATCGCTGAGCACAAATCCCATCTCTATGCTGCATTCCTGGCGTTTGAGACGGTCAATATGGGCCTTTTTCAGCTCATCCCGCAGGCCGTCAATGACTTGCTCCAGGGGCTCAACCTGGGCTGCCAAATCCAGATCATTGCTTACAAAGGCTTTGAGCGTCAGGTCGAGAATTTCGCTGACGGCGCTGACCAGGACGTCCAGTTCCTTGCGGCCACTGGGAGTAAAGGTCATTTTCTTCTCCTGCATCTCAATAGAAGACTCGAGAATGTTCACGGCGTGGTCGCTGATGCGCTCAAAGTCACCGATGGTGTGCAGCAGCTGAGTGACCTGGGTGCTGTCGGTTACCGACAGACTGTGGGAGGCCAGATGGACGAGATAGGAGCCGATATGGTCCTCGTACTTGTCCACCTTATCTTCCCCGGCGCGAATGGCCTTAGCCTCTTCATCGGTGCAGCCATCCAGCGTTTTGAGGGCACTGCGCAGGGTCTCAACTGCAATATTGGCCATGCTGTTGGCGATGGTTTTGGACTGCTGAACCGCTACGGGCGGGGTTTGCAGCAGACGCTCGTCCAGCAGCTCGTAGGCTTCCTTTTCGGTGGGGACGTCGCGGATGGTGGCGTAGGCCAGCTTTTCCAGCAGGCTGGAAAAGGGGAAGAGCAGGATGGTGCAGATGACGTTGAAGCAGGTATGGCACACGGCGATGGTCAGCCCGGTGGCAGGCTGATCCACGATGGAAAAGTCGAAGATCGCGTTGGCGATGCAGTAGACTGTCAGCAGGACAACGGTGCCGATGAT
>CALWWH010000046.1 GCA_944385195.1 uncultured Oscillospiraceae bacterium
CCCACCTCCCGGGCTATCTGCGCATAGGTTTTTCCGTCCAGCACATGGCCTAAAAGCGCCCTCTGCTGCCCTGGGTCCAGCGTCTGGTACACCAATCGCCAGAACGCCCGCCGCTGCCGCTCAGTCATACTGCTCCAGCAGCCGGGCAGTCTGCATTGTTTCGCGGTACATGGCGCACAGCGCCGCCCTGCGGCGATTGAGTCTGTCCGCCTGCCCACCCTCTGCGGTTTTCAGCTCCGCCGATAGAGCATCAATGCGCTTGCCTAATAATTCCGCGGAGCGGCGGTACTCTTCCGCCAGTGATTTCATGGACATGCTCTCCTCCTTTCTCCCGGCACAGCTGGCGCAATATGCACCCGCACCGGGATCATAGATCTCCCGCCCGCAGTCCGCGCAAAATCTGAGCGGCAGCGCATCCTGCGGATCGACTAAGTATGGATACAAGATAAATACCCCTGTTTTCGATGGTTTTCGTGTTAAATTGGTGGTAATATAGCGATATCAAGCACTGCATTTACTTCTTTCGCAAACAAGGAAGACCTACCAAGGAGGCACAAACAAATGCTAGGCACCCGCATCGCAACCCTCCGCCACGCAGCAGGACTCAGCCAGCGCGAATTGGCGGCCGCCCTGTGTGTGAGCACCAGCACCATCGGGATGTATGAGCAGGGCCGCCGGGAGCCCTCCATCGATCGTGTCATTGCTCTGAGCCGTCTTTTCGGCGTCAGCACAGACTATCTCCTCACCGGAGGCGCTTGGCTGGAAAGCTAGTTGCTTTTTCCGTCCAAATGTGATACCATCATCCCAAAACGGGAGGAGTTTACATGACGGATACAGAGTATATGCGCCGCGCTTTGGAGCTGGCCGAGCAAGCAGCCGCCATTGGCGAGGTACCCGTAGGCTGCGTCATCACCTGTGACGGTGAGATCGTCGGCGCCGGCTACAACCGCCGGGAGACCGCGCGACACGCCCTTGCCCACGCTGAGCTCATGGCCATCGATGAAGCCTGCCGCACCCTGGGCGGCTGGCGGCTTTGGAAGTGCACCCTCTACGTCACTCTGGAGCCCTGTCCCATGTGTGCCGGGGCAATTATCAACGCCCGCATTCCCCGTGTGGTCTACGGCGCCTCTGATCCAAAGGCAGGGTCCTGTGGCAGCCTGACCAATCTCTTCGCCATGCCCTATAACCACCATCCGGCCGTCGAATCCGGCCTCTTGGCCGACGAGGCAGCCGCCCTGCTGAAGCAATTTTTCCGCCGGCTTCGCCCTTTGAGAGCGCAGCCCCGTCCCTTGCCAGATCAGACCTGATTGCTCATCCACTGGTACCATGTTTTCTGACTGACCTGACCCCAGGTCAGTTTTTTTTCATGTGTCTGGGCCCAGGTAATCCATCGGAACAAATAGATGAGCTCCAGGTGCGCCGGCAGCAGCGACTCTAAGATCCACTTTGCCCTTGACCAGGGCTGCGGGCGTCCATAGATACCCGGGAAGCGCAGCTCCAGCGGCGCGCAGGGACCCGTCTCGGTAATGGTGCAGTTGACGCCGCAGCCCAGCACCGCGGCTGACAGCGCCGCCGGAGTAAAGCCGTCCCAACTGATGGCCATCAGCGCCGCCAAAGCTTTGCGCCGGTCCTCCATTGTCGCCGACACCGGCGCATAGTGCATCAGCTGCTCCCAGAGGGCCAGTCCCTCCTCAGTTGCCGTGGGGATGAGCGTCTGCCGCAGCTGCTCGGCCCGCTCGGCAAAGACCTCGTCCATCGCCGTACCAATGGCCTCCAGCTCTGCACCGGAAAAGCTGTCCTCCGCCATGGCATACACCCGCAGCGGGTGCAGCAGCCGGCGCAGATAATCCGCATACGCCATCAGCCCACCTCCGTGACAGAGAGCGCACCCAGCACCGGCAGCTGCCGCGCCGTGACCACGATGTCCGACGAAGGCGCGGCCAATACGTAATTCTCCACCCCGGGGACGCTGTACACCAGCTGGCCCAGCGCCGCCCGATAGAGCTGCTTGCCCAGCAGCGTTCCGTTAAAGTATTGGGTGATAACCGTGCGCACATTGAGCAGCACCGTTGCCGGGTCGAATCCTTGCGCCACCTGAACCTGCACTGTCACAGGGACCGAGACCTCCGTGGGTTTCAGAACCGTCACGTCCGTCGCGATCTCGCGGGCAGGTTCCAGCACCTCCTCCACCGCCTGCAACAGTGTCTCGTCCGGCATGCCCTGCCCAGCTGCGATGACCACGCCAACGGTACCGATGCCCTGCCATCGCGGCAGAACCGATACCGCCGCCACGCCTTCGACCTCCAGGGCCCGGACCTCATACCAGGCCGCATTTGCGCCGTTTGGCAGGCGCCGGTAGCTGTCCAGAATACGCTGGCGGTAGGTCTCGTCGTCTTCCGGATCAATCCCGCCGACAAAGGCCTCTGGGTTGGTCACCCCGGCTACAGATACCGGGGCACGAGTCATTAGCGTGATGGTCCCGGCGAGGGCGTTGCCGCCAATACCCGCCGCCTCCGCCTCCGCCTGTGCATCTGCATACGTCTCTCCTGCCGGGATTGTGCACGCCTCCAGCGTTACAAACCGCACCAGACCGGCGTCAGTGCACACTGTTCCTGACGGGATGTGCAAATCATCCATCAGCGGATACTCCAGGAAGAACCGCAGTGTACCTCGCGCCCGGACGCCCACGCGGCGGGTCAGCCCGCGCATTTGTCCGTGGAGGTCAAGGCTCTCGCCCTCCGCCGTCTGCGGAAAGGACTGCCGGTAACTCCACCCGCACTCGCTGTACAGTGCCGCCAGCTGTGCCGCCACAGCCCAGAGCCGCACGGCCAGATCGTCGTTGTCCTCCATGTAAAAGCCCGTTCTCTGGGCAAAATCACTGCGCATCTGCTCATAGAGTATCTGCAAGGTTTTTGGCTCGCTCAAATCTGCACCTCCGTCCAAACGGTTTTCTGTTGATACTTAAGTTGGACCCGCAGTGCAATTGCGCCGCCGCCCTGCTCTGTGAGCTGCACATCGGTCACCGTCAGCGGCATCTCCCGCAGCGCCTCGGCGCAGTAGGCCAGGGCCAGTCCGCGCCGGGCAGAGGGCTTTGCGTTGCGCAGTTCCCACAGGCGGCTGCCCAACTCCGGCCGATAGGGCAACGCCCCTCTCCGGCACTGCAGCCGGTACAGCGCCCGCATCAGCAGCGCATCCATGTCCTCCAATCGGACGAACCCGCCCCTGGTATTGGGGACGTAGTCTCCCTTTCTCAATTGCGGCATCATAGCCAGACCTCCTTTTTACTCAATCGCCCACCTGGAAGATGTGATTGATGTACACCGCGCCGTTGAGGTTCACCAGCTCGCTGGCGCTGAGTTCTCCGTCGACCACCAGTTCCCCCTCGACCTCCAGCTTTCCGGACACAAACACGTTCCCGCACAGGGCGATGCCCTGGGGCGAGATATAGATGTAGCTCTCGGGGGTACCGATGGCGATTTCCCCCGGCCTCAGCTGAAAGGGCGAGTCCTGCTTAAGCCCCACCAGGCAGGCATCCTCGCCCAGATCCCCGGCCTGTAATACCATCGCGTCCGCACCCGCCTTTGGCGCCCAGTAATACCCCGCCGGACCGAGCACAGTAGTCCGGCGCAGTTCGCCCTCCGTCTGCACCGCCGGCGCTTGTCCACCAATGGTCACCCGGCCCATTCCCGCAATGCCATTGCGCTCCTTTGAGATTCCTCCACGTCTTGAGATCCACATATTCGCTCCCCCCATCTGTTCGATGCGCCCCAGGGCGCATTTTCTCTACCATGTCCGTACCCGCACCACGCTTCGCAGTCCCGCTTCGGTGAGGGATGCCTCGCACTCCTCCACCACGAAGGTTCCGGTGATCCCCATGGCGGTCAGTTTCACCTCCAGGATATCCCCCGGCATCGCCTCCGACATCCCGGACATTGTCACTTCCAGCACCCGCCGGTCCAGTCCGCTCAATTCGATCATCTGCTCACCGGTACGGGCTGCCGTCCGATGTGCCGTGCGGCTGTACATGCTCGTGATACGCCTGCAACATCCGCCCTCAGCGATAAACTTCTCATCGCGCACAATCTGCTGCGTGTGGGTGCTGCGGTCGTTAACCACGACTTCGGAGATGACGCCGTAGCGCTTGTCCGTAAACACCGCCTCCAGAACCGCCCCGTCGTTGAGTGTCCAGCGTTTGCCTCCGCCATCCGGCAGCAAAACCAGGCGTCCGTTGCGGTCGAAGCGTGGCGTAATGTTTTCAGACCAGCGGGTGAAGCCATACAGCGCCGCATAGCAGCTGTCGCCGCTGTCCACACCGAACTGCCGTAGTGCCGGGAAACCGACGTGCTCCCCCAATTGGATCCCAAAGGGCTGGACATAGTTTCCCAAAATATCCTCCAGCTGCGCCAGGTCGTAATCCGCCGTGCCGGCCTCGTTGTCCAGGAGCAGGGCTGCCATGCCGCGGCCGCTGATGGTCGCGACGAGGCCGTTGGTGCCCAGCGCAATCTCATATTCGTCTACCACACCCGTAAACCAGACCTGCCCGTCCTTCTTTGCCTGGAATCGCGCCGCAGGCTGCAGCTGCGACGCTGTCTCCTGGTTGGCCGTAAAGCGCACGCTGAAGCTGTCGCAGGGGGTGCCTGCCGTCCAGCGCAGTTCCCAGCCGGTCAGCGGCGGCAGCTGGAACTGCTGTCCCTTCGCATCTGTCACAAAACCGGTCAAGCCACTCTCACCCGCTCTCCCGCCAACACCAAATTCGGATTGCGAAGCTCCGGATTGAGCGCCATCAGCTCTTCATATGTGAGGTCATACTGCGCCGCAATGTGCCAGAAGGTCTCCCCCACCTGCGCCGTGTGATAGCTGGCTCCGGGGACCACCGCGCTCCCCGGCTGTACCGGTTTGAGGCCGGTAACCTCCTCCAGGCACTCTTGGAACACAAACCGGTAGGCTACATAGTCCCGCCGCGGTTCCTGCCGCAGCTCCAGCTCTACCAGATACGCATTGGCCGTCTGCCAGACTGGATGGATCAGCACGCCCGGCCCGCCCTCATAGAACACCGTCGCCAGAGCCTTAAAGGTGTCATAGGCCTCCGGGCCGTAGAACTCTCCCTCTCCGTGCATTTGGCGGCAGCTGCGGCCCAGGTCCTGCAAATTGTACTCGCCCATGGGTATCTTCTGCAGCGCGGTTTGCCGCGTAAAATCGATGGTATACGTCCGCGGATTGTGCGGCCAGACAAAGGACTTAAACTGCATTGGCTCCATATTTCTTCCCCCTTTTTAGTATGGTAGCAACAGCGCACACGGTGTCATGACGATGCCCTGGACTCGGCATGGACCAGCTGACCAATCCATGCCGAGCGGTAGAGCGCAGAGGGGTCATCTGGGCAAGCCCAGCTCATCGACCCCACTCAAACCCACCGTCATAGCGCCGGGCATCGCGCTCGTAGAGCCGCGACAGTGCCGCCGCATCTGCCTGTCCATAGGGTTCCATGCTCCGCGGCCCTTCGGAGGCCAGGCGCTCAGTGCGCTGTACCGGCGGCATTGCCGGGACCGCCACCGCCCGGCGGACCCGCTGCTCCATCCGCAGCCAGTTATCTGCTGCAATCGTCTCCTCGCCCATCTCAGGGGCCGTAAAAAGACGCGTTTCCCCTGCCAGCGCCGTCAACTCCCGCATCAAACGGGAGACTGGGCTGTTGCTGTGCTGGATTTTCTCTAACTGGTCTTTCTCTGACTGAATTTCCCTCGAGGACTGGAAGTCCGAATCATACAGGTCTGCAAGCTTCTCAGCCTCCCTCTGGGTCACATCGCCCGGCGCTTCTGGCGTTTTAACCTCCAACAGCTGCGGCCTAAGGGGTGACACCGCCTGTTGTGTCTGTGAAGCGGCCAATTCCCGCTCCCGCAAACGCGCCAGCAGCGCCGACGCCGCCTGCTGCTCCCGCGCAGCAACTGCCTGGCGCATTAGGACCTGCTCCAAATACGTCATCGGCTGCCCCCTCGCATCCGCTCAAAGCGCGCCATGTCGAAGCTGCCGGAGTTCTCCCACTGCTTTCCGCACACGGGGCAGTGATCCTCCTCGGCCTGGGCTCTGCAATCCGGGCACAGCCGGGACAGGCGTTCCTCCTCATCGAGCAGCAAGTGCAGTACACAGTACAGGTAATCGCTGCGCCGCATTTTTCTCGCGCGCCGCTCGGAGGGCAGTACCCCAAAGGCCCGCAGGACCCGCCACTGAATCCGGGCCTGAGGCATCTGGCGCAGCTTTTCCAGCATTGCCTCGGTCTTGGCCTCGTCCTGCCCGCAGTGCGGATCGCAGCGCTTTGCCATCTCCTCATAGCGCCGCGCCAGCTCCTCGATGCGCTCCGGCGTGCAGCGGCGCATTACCGCCGCTCCATCGGCCCAGGGGCGACGGCCCCAGGCGGTCGCCGCCCGGGCGACCAGGCAGGCATTTTGCCATAGCCCCAGAGCCGCCGCGTCCTCGCAGCAGCGTTCGGCCTCCGCCCGGGCCTCGAGCAGCTCCCAGGCCGTCAGCAGCCGCAGCCTCACAGCATCGACTCCACGCGCTGGGCCGCGGTGATGCGTACCTTTTCAAGCACCATGTCGCCCAATTTTGCATCCTCCTCGATGCGCGCCCACTGACAGCCGGAGAAGATCACCTGCCGGTCAGGCTTACAGATGACCAGAGAGAAATCTGCCAAGTCGTGGAAGTGGATGCCGTCTGTCAGGGCCTCATCCGTGGCATAAATTCGGCTCAGATCGATGGTGTACTGGTTGGCGCCGGCGATGGTCGCCACCGGCTCCTCCTGGCCGAAGGCCTCAATGACGCGGCTGCTCCGGGTGGTGGTCACGCTGTAGCTCTGCACCACCGCCACACGCACACCGTTGAGCTCCAGATAGATATCCGCACTGGTTGGGATCATTCGATTCATACTTCAGCCTCCTCAGACAGTGATGTGCGCCGTCAGATAAATACGGCTCAGGCCATGGGTAACCACAAAGTCGAACTCCACCAGGCACACAGTGGGGTCGTCCTCCGCCGCCGTAACCGAGAGATTGTCATAGCTGTCAATGATTTCCCGGCGGATGCGGGACTCCAGCTCCATGACCACCTGGGCGCGGATTGCCGCACGGGTGGTGCTATTGTTTTTGCAGCGGGTAAACCGGCTGCGCAGGGCGTTACGCAGCCCGGGGATGACCTCATCCACGATCAGGATGGTGGTCAGCTCGCGCCAGGTGGCATCCGGCACCCCGCCGGTTTTGCTGCGGGTGGTAATGCCGCGGATGACCTCCGTCACCCCGCCCACGGTCTCACAGACCGTGACACCGCCCTGGATGAGCACGTCCAGGGCCGTATCGTCGAAGGCACAGCTGACGGCATCGATTCCGCGGAGCGTCGCGCCGTTGAGCGGCAGCGCCGGATCGGCCTCCCCCGCCAGAACGCCGGCCACCGCCGCCGCCAGCATTCCGCCGCCCACCAGGGCGCCGTCGGCCGTCAGGCGCATATCAGGGCCGCAGAGCACCATGCGCTCGCAGTTGAGCGCCTCAGCGGCGGTAAGCAGTTCCTCCGCCGTCGGGTCTTCGATCCCCACCAGGCCGATGCACTCGTTGCGCAGCTCGCTGGCAGCCATCACTGCGGTTTTCATCGCCGCGTGAACCGCGCTGTCGGTGCTGTCGCAGACCATAAAGGCCGCGCGCTTCTCCGCCAGCAGGGCCTCAAAGGCTGCCTCATAGGCCGTCGTAGATGCTTCTGTAATGGGATAAGCCAAAACCACGCCGGCGCCGTTGTCGTACAGCAGCTTCAGCATTTGCCCCATGCTGCTCTGCGTCCCAAACTTTGCCGCACCGGAGGCATAGTTGGTCAGCAGCGTCACCTCCGCGCTCACATTGCTGCAAACCGCGGCCACCGCGACGACCGAGCGGCCGCCAGTGGTCGTAGAGGCGGAAGAGGCGTCATAATCCGTATAAACGCCCGGTCTTTCATGATAAGTTACACTCAAAAATAAAACCTCCTGTCACAAACTCGCCTAATTTTTCAGTTGGCCCAGTCAAGGGCGGGGCCGTTTTCCCGCCCTCAACTGAGGCCGGCCTCAGCGGTGGAACGGGTGTCCCCGCAGCACAAAGTCCTCAAACCAAAGCCCATCGTCACGCGGCACCGCGTAGAGCCAGGCCTCGACCTGCGCCGTAATGGTACAGTCAAATAGATCCAGCGTTCCCTGGAAGGTCGCCTTGCCGCACTCGACCTGCTTGAGCGTCAGGCCCTCAATGCCGCCCATCAGAGCGCTGACCGCCTGCGCCGCCATGTTTGCAGCCGCCTGGCCGCCATCGGCCTTGGGGCTGTGCACCACAACCTCCAGCGTCCCGCAGCACTTATGTCCGTAGACCTCCAGCTCAGGCTCCCAAAGGCCCAGATACACGGGCCTGCCCTCCAGATTCCAGCGCTGCATGGTCACGGTGACCAGAGGGGCCCGCAGCCGCTGCACTGGCTCTGGCGGCATCGTCTGCTGTACCGTAAACCCCGCCTCGCTGAGCAGCTCCTTGACCGCGTTACAGATCACTTCCATTGTCATTCTCCTTCGTCAGTACCGCCCAGTGGTACAGCACGCGCCCGCCAGCGCGATACGCCTCCCAACGCCGCAGCCAGTAGTGCGTACCATCCCGCTCGACCATGTCGTACCCCTCCGGGCTCTGGACACACAGCAGCAGAAACCGCCCCGGCGTCATGCCGCCCAGGTCAAACCATTGATCCTGGATCTGTTCACGTCCCCGCTGCCGTAAGGGCTGCAAGATTCCGACGATCTCAATGGAGTCCCTGGCATTGTACAGACGGATTTTCTCGCCGAACCGGGCGATGATCTCCGCGATGACGCCGCTCATCACACACCCCGGAAGGCAAAGCCCTCCACCAGCCAGGGCCTCAGCAGCCCCAGAGCCGTCTTTGTGTGTACGCCAGCACTGCGGCTGATGGAGAAGTCACCGGCGGTGACTTTTTCCGGTACACCGCCCTGTACCCAGTCAGCCACCAGCAGCACCGATGCATAGTCCAAAACTTCCTCATAACCCGTGGCCCCGGGGCGGAGCTGCTCGCGCAGCCCCGCCTGGGCGCCTTGACATAGACTCGGCAGCAGCGCCAGCTGCGCTTGGCTCAAGCTGCCAACAAGCATCTGCACCAGCGCGGTCTTCTCTTCCGCCGTCATCATGCTCCGATGCACAGGACCTTGC
>CALWWH010000047.1 GCA_944385195.1 uncultured Oscillospiraceae bacterium
CAAGCAATCGCTATTTTAAGCCTGGTAAGGGCGTTGAGAAGGATGAGCCCCAGAAAAAAGCGTTTTTCCGGTTCTTTGAGCTGTTCTTTCGCAAAATCTGGAAGTATATCCTGGTCAATTTGATCTATTTAGCGGTTTTACTCCCCTTTATTATGTACCTGTACGCGACGGTGTACGACCAGGTGTATCAGCTATTCCTGACCCTTGGGTTTTCGCCGGAGGATGTCGAGAACGTCTGGACCCCAATGCTGCACTTGACGACGCTCTATTATGCTTACCTGCCGTTGCCTGTGACAAATGTGCTGCTTGTGCTCTCGATCCTGGCGTACGGCCCCTGCCGTGCCGGCGTGATCTATGTGCTGAGAAATTTCAGCATGGAGCAGCACGCATGGATTTCAGACATCTGGGACAAGGCGAAAGCCAACTGGAAGCAGGGCCTGCTGTTCGGTGTTCTCGATATGCTGGTTTTCTTTATAGCCGTATTCAATATGAGCTACCAGCCGGATGGCGGTGTTAGCGGCCTGCTCGAAGTGAGTAAATATCTTACCATTCTGGCTGTGGTGCTCTATAGCTTCATGCGCAAGTATATTTTCCTGATGCTGATCACCGTGCGCCTGACGACAAGGGCGATCCTCAAGAACTCCTGGCTGCTCATGATGCTGGGCATCTTCCGTAATGTCGGGACGAGCATTGTCAATCTGCTCCTGTGGCTTGTGTTTTATCTGGCAGTGCTGTTGGTGCATCCGCTCATCGAGGTGGTGTTCCTGCCGTTTTTGCTCTTCTCCTTTACCAATTTCCTCAACGTGTTTGCCTGCAACCCCCTGATCGAAAAGTATCTGGTCGAACCGATCAGTAAGCTCAGCGAGGAGGAAAAAGCGCAGCTGATGACCGTCAGCGAGAAAAAGCAGAGCAAGGCTGCGAGGAAGGAACGCCGCAAGGCGCAGAAAAAACAGGAAAAGGATCAGTACTACAACTCCTGAGAGAGGAAGAATACAATTATGGCAAAGCAACCTGCTGTTACTGCCCATGGCGACCCAAACGTGATGGTTAGCCCCATGTCCGGTTTTATTCGGATGCATATCTTTGCCGAGTTTGGCGCATTGGCCGTCTTCGTCCTGGCAGAGCTGCTGTTTTTGAACATGGGCTTTGGCCTGTGGCTTGAGATCTTATTGAGTGTTATTTGTACGCTGTTCTGGGTCGCCGTGGACTTCCGCTCTACGCTCAACGCAGCGATGCGCGACCGCAATCTGGTCAAGTTTCACTATATTAAATACGATAAGTGGAAGGGACTTAAAAGCGGCCTGTATGCGCAAATTCCCGGCCTTGTGATCATCATTTTGATCTGGGTCACCAACCGGACCTCCAGCAACGTGAACGAGTGGGCGCGTCTATTCTACTTTATTTTCTATGCGCCGGTTTCCACGCTGGTGGGCCATTTGGAGAATTTAAGCCAACTGTTTTGGCTGCTGCCGCTGTGGATTTGTCCTCTGGTTTCCTCTCTGGCGTACTATCTGGGATATAACGAAGTCCCGTTTTTGGCCAAAATTATGTACAGCAATCGCTCCCGGAACAAAAAACTGCGGTAATTTGTTGCTAAGCACTCCCATATATTCTATGGGGGTGCTTATTTTGAGAAAAAAGACCATTAGATTTGCGATGATCGGGCTGGCCATATTGCTAATTCTTGGCATCTCGTCTAACCGTCGCGGGGAGGTGCTTGAGGCATCGTCATCTGTAAACCCTTCGGCACGGCAGATCATCATCGATCCTGGCCACGGGGGAGAAGATGGAGGAGCCACAGGCGTTTCCGGGAAATTGGAGAGTGGGCTGAACCTGGAGATCAGTTTGCGTCTGCGCGCGCTGCTGCGGCTTCTGGGATACGAACCGATCATGACGCGGGAATCTGATGTATCAATCTATTCCCAAGGAGCAAGGACACTTTCGGAAAAGAAGGTATCTGATCTTCACAATCGTGCCGCCCTGATGGGGCAGACGCCTGAGGCAGTGGTGCTGAGCATTCACCAGAACATCTATCCGGAAGCAAAGTATAAGGGCGTGCAGGTTTTTTATGCCCCCACGGAGGGAAGCCAGCAGCTTGCAGAGAACATGCAGGCACAGTGGATAGAGGCTCTCGATTCGACAAATCAGCGGGCTGCAAAGAAAGTGGACCAATCCGTCTATTTATTAAACCATATTGACAATACAGCCGTATTGATCGAGTGCGGATTCTTGTCCAATCCGGAGGAGGAACAGAAGCTCTGTACGGAGGAGTATCAAAAGAAAGTGGCGGCGGTGATCGCGGCCGTGACGCTGCAATTTTTGGAGGGTACCAATGAGGTCTAAAACTGTATTCTATTGTACCGAATGCGGCAACGAGACGCCGCGCTGGCAGGGCAGGTGTCCTGCTTGTGGAGCATGGAACACCATCGAGCAGAAAGAGGCGGTGCCTGCCTCCAAGGCAGCAGCAAAGCACGCCTCGGGGGCAGCTGCGGCCCTAGCCCGAAAACCGCGAACCCTGTCGCAGCTGGAAACTATGGATGAGATCCGCTTCCCGACGGGAATGGCGGAGCTGGACCGGGTGCTCGGCGGGGGCTGTGTAGCCGGATCACTGGTTTTAGTAGGCGGAGCCCCAGGCATTGGAAAGTCGACACTGCTTTTGCAGATCTGCAAAGAGCTCAGCCGCCATAAGACGGTACTCTATGCCTCTGGCGAAGAATCAGAGCATCAGCTGAAAATGCGCGCGGTGCGTCTGGATGTCTCAGCAGAAAAACTCTACGTCCTCTCGGAAACCAGTATGGCCGAAATCCGCGAGGCAGTCAGCGCCCTGAAGCCGGACGTGCTCATTGCAGACTCTATCCAGACGCTTTACAACCCGGAAAATACCTCTGCGCCAGGAAGTGTATCCCAGGTCAAGGACTGTACCATGACCTTGATGCAGATGGCAAAAGGAGAGGGCATTACTGTCTTTGTGGTCGGCCATGTCAACAAGGAGGGGGCCATTGCCGGTCCTAAGGTACTTGAACACATGGTCGATACGGTGCTCTACTTTGAAGGAGATCGGAATACATCCTTTCGGCTGCTCCATGCAGAGAAGAACCGGTTTGGCTCTACTCACGAGCTGGGGGTCTTTGAGATGCGTGACGACGGCCTGCATGAGATCCCCAATCCGTCGGAACAGCTTCTCGCGGGGCGCCCGCTCGATACGCCAGGCACTTGCGTTGCCTGCGTCATGGAGGGAAGCCGGCCGGTTCTGGCGGAAGTACAGGCCCTGGTTGCCCGCACCAGCTTCAATGTACCAAGAAGGACCACCGAGGGCTTTGATTATAATCGTGCGGTTTTGCAGATGGCGGTGCTGGAAAAACGGGGGGGAATCCATCTTGGTACCTGCGACGTCTATATCAATGTAGTCGGTGGCTTGAGTATCGACGAGCCGGCGGCGGACTTGCCGGTTATTTTGGCGGCGGCCTCCAGCTATCGGGATGTGGCCATTAGCGGGGAGACCGCAGCTGTTGGCGAGGTTGGCCTCACGGGCGAAGTGCGGGCGGTTTCTTTCCTGGAGCAGCGGCTGCAGGAACTGCATCGTCTAGGGTTCCAACGCGTGCTCATTCCCCTACAGGGGTCTAGCAAAATCAGCGCCCCGCAGGGGATGGAACTGCTGCGGGTACGAAACATTCGCCAAGCCATTGCTGTGGCGATGGACTGAAAGAAATGGCTTGCCAATGATATAAATATTTGATATAATGATATCAATTTATAAAATGGAGGGGTTTACGTTGTGAACATCCTGCATCTGAAATACGCAGTCGAGATTGCAAGTACGAAATCCATCAGCCAAGCGGCGGAGAACCTCTATATGGGCCAGCCAAACCTCTCCCGAGCCATCAAGGAATTGGAGAAAAACCTCGGCATCACCATTTTTGAACGCACCACCAAAGGCGTGAGCATTACACCGGAGGGGGAGGAGTTTCTCCACTACGCCCGCCGCATCATTGCCCAGGTAGAGGAGGTCGAGGCACTCTACCAGAAGGGCAGACAGCCCAAACAGGAGTTTTCTATCTGTGTGCCCCGTGCCAGCTACATTTCTGCGGCCTTGGCAGATTTTTGCAATACATTGCAGACTG
>CALWWH010000048.1 GCA_944385195.1 uncultured Oscillospiraceae bacterium
GTGGACCCTGTGCAGCCCAAGGAATCCCGCGAAGCCCGGCGCAACGACCGCCGCCGGGAACATGGCAGCACCGAGCGAGGGCAGGAGCGCCGCAGCGAGAGGCCTGCCGAGGGCTCCTATTTTGGCACGGCGGCTCCCAGCGCCAAAGAGTCCCAGAGCAGCCCGAACCTCAGCCGCCGCAGACGCGGACGCCGCGGCAGCAGTCAGGGGGGCCAAACGCAAAATCGCCGGGCTTCAGAGCAGACAAAACCGCAGTCAAATGCAGCACGCCAGGATCGTCCCGAAGGCGCCAATCCCAACCGGCGCCGCCGCCGCGGGCATCGGGGCGGCGGCAACCGCAACAACAGCGGCGCAGCGAAAGCTGGTGAATAATGGATACCTTCACTCGCACCCAGCAATTGGGCACCATCGACTTCGATTGCTATCGCCGTCTAGCCCCGGTTGCCGTGCTGGATATGTTCCAGGATGCCGCGGCAGAACATGCGTTGCAGCTGGGTCTTGGTTTTGAGGCTATGCAGGCCCGGAACATGGTCTGGGTCGTTCTGCGGGTCAGTTATCAGCAGCTGGCACAGCCGAGGCTCTTTGATCAGGTCACCATCACCACCTGGCCGCATCCGCCCGGATTGCTGGATTTTGGCCGCGACTACCGCATCACCGCCGCAGATGGCACGCCCATCGTCATCGGCAGCTCCACCTGGGTGGTCATCGACCTCAAAACCCGCAAGCTGCTCCCCTGCAAGGAGGTCGGCTTCCCTCTGGACAGTGTCCGGGACGAACAAGCCCTGCCTCAGCGTCTGCATAAGCTCAGGGACTTTACCCCCCAGGACGAGGGGATCTTGCTTTGGAGTCAATTCACAGATGTGGATCTCAACGGCCATGTCAACAACGCCAAATACGCCAATTACGTCGTCAATGCCTTGCAGCCAGGGCCGGAAATGGTCATTGACAGCTTTCAGCTGGACTATCACCATGAGGTTCTGCCGAATACGGCTCTGACGCTCCATACCCGCCGGGAGAACAGCGCGTGGCTCTGCCGCGGCTGTGACAGCGAGGGGACGCTGATGTTCTCTGGGCGTATGACCTGCAAGGAGGATGCAACATGAAGCTCAAACGGGACCCGTCTTACCTTCTAGGCCAGCTCACCGGTCTGGCGCTGATCAGCGGCTTTACCGCCGCCCTCATTCAGGCCGCCGGCAAAGCATGGCGGCGCAGCAGCGAAGCCATCGAGATGATGGAGGAGAAATCCGTTCAGCCGCCCCTTTGGCGCACGCTGACTGGGGAGATCGCTGCGTGCAGCGGAGGGGAGCTGCTGGTCGATGACGGCGTGACGGCCATTCGCTTCACCATCGCCGACGTACCTGTCCTGGATGCCCGCAGCGGCCAACCCGTGGCAGAATTGCCAACCTGCGGTACCGTCGCCGTGGTCTATGACGCCAACGCGCCGATGGCTATGAGTCTCCCGCCGTTGAGTAACGGCGCGGTGAGCATTCTTGTAAACCCTGTCCCCGCGGATATGCTGCCCCTGCGGGCCAATGCCGAGGCCAAGGGCTACCAGCTCAGCTGGCTGGGTTTTCAGAGTCCCATCACCCTGACCCGGGGCGATATCACCCTGGAGCTGCTGCTGGACAGCGACGAATTGACCTACTTCCACCGCAGTCGCGATATCCATCCCCTCGACCGCATGGAGCGTTTGAGCCAGCCGGTCCGTCTGGATGGCAGCGTGCTCATGGTCCCGGCGGATCTCATCGCCGCTCTGCTATAACAGCCCGGTGCAAGCCCCGCTGTTTCCCTTGGCCTATTGGGACTGCCGTTGGCGCAAATTTAGAAGGTTATTTCCAAGTACAACAAACCGCACGGTAGAATCTTCTACCGTGCGGTTTGTTGCTTTATCCTCTCATGGAACCTTAGCCACTTCAGCGTTGATGGTATTGGTGCGGACAGACTCGATGCCGTTTTCACAGGAAGCCTTGGCCTTGTAGCCCTCAGAGGCCGCAATAACCTCGCCATTGCGGGCCTTGAGTCGGAAACGGTACTCGCCGGCTTTGTCGATGTACATCTCAAATTTCGGGTGCTTCTGCTGTATGAAATTCTCAACGGTCTGGTCCTCCAAGGCTGCAATAGGGGCATTGGTGCAGACGGACGCAATGCCGTTCATGCAGCCAGCCTCGGAGGTGTAGACCTCAGAGGTCGCGATGACCTCGCCATTGCGGGCCAGCAGATCAAATTTAACGCCAGTTGCGGTGGCCCTTATATGGAATTTACCCATAGTACCTTTCCTCCCTTTTAAGCACGGGTATTTTTGCGCAGTGTTTGTATTCTACTGTATCCCCTGGCGCTTGTCAATAGCGTGAGTGCTTTGTGATTTCCCGAAGGAACCCCTGTCGTATCCATCTCCTTCCCTTGAAAGATGTACACGAACCTGCTATACTAGAGAGGATTCCCTGCAAATCGTGCCTGACACAAGAAAGAGGGCTTACTATGAAGATCATCATCATCGGCGCCGGCAAAGTTGGCGCCACACTGGCAGAGCATTTATCTCATGAGGGCCATGAGATCACTGTCGTCGACGCCCGGGCCGATGTTCTGCGTGCCGTAGGTGAACGCCTAGATGTCATGACCGTGGAAGGCTCCGGCGCCTCCTTTGAGACCCTGCAGGAAGCTGGTATCGAGTCTGCGAATCTGCTCATCACAGTTACTGGCGCCGATGAGCTGAACCTGCTCACCTGCCTCATTGGACGCAAAATGGGCAACTGTGAAACCATTGCCCGCGTCCGCAGCCCGGAGCACAGCATGATGCTGCCCCAGCTACGCTATGAGCTGGGGTTATCTATGTCTGTCAACCCAGAGCAGGACTGCGCCACCGAGATGCTCCGCGTCCTGCGCGTTCCATCTGCCATCCACGTGGACACACTTGCCCGCGGCCGCGTAGAGCTGCTGAAATTCCACGTGGACAGTACCTCGCCGCTGGTGGATCTGAAACTGGCTGAGTTGGGCCGTTTTCGCACCAAGGTCCTGGTCTGCGGCGTAGAGCGCGGGGATCAGGTCATCATCCCCGATGGCGATTTCATCATCAGGGCCGGCGACCTGCTGAGCATCGTCGGAGCCTCTTCTGAGACAGCGGTCTTCTTTAAAGCCATCGGCATTGCCACCAACCCCGTCAAGAGTGTTATCATCGCCGGCGGCGGCCGTATTGCCTTCTATTTGGCCAAACAATTATTAAGCGGCGGCATATCTGTCAAGATCATTGAACAGGATCGGGCCCGCTGTGAACAGCTCTCTGAGCAGCTGCCCAAGGCACAGATCATCCACGGAGATGCCACCGACCAGCAATTGCTGCTAGAGTGCGGCGTTCGAAATGTCGACGCCTTTGTTGCCACCACTGGCATCAATGAGGAAAATATCTTCATGAGTCTCTATGTCCGCAGCATCAGCAAGGCAAAAGTGCTCACCAAACTCAACCGCTCAGGCTTTGAAAACATCATCGCCACGTTGAATCTTGGCAGCATTTTCTACCCCCGCTACATCGCAGCAGAGCGTATTTTGCAGTATGTCCGCGGCAAGGAGGCTTCCCGCAGCAGTTCCATTGAGACCTTGCTGAAGATTCTGAACAACCAAGCTGAGGCGCTGGAATTCGGCGTTACCAGTCAGAGCGAGGTCACCGGTGTGCCGCTGATGCAGCTAAAACTGCGTAAAAATCTACTCATTTCGGCCATCAACCGCAACGGCAAGATCATCATTCCCTCCGGACAGGACTGCATCGAGCCCGGCGACACCGTCGTGGTAGTCACCACGGAGCGCTTGACCAAGCTCACTGACATTCGAGGCTAAATTATGAACAAACGACTGGTTCTATACGTCCTGGGGCTGATTTTGTTGGTGGCGGCAGCGCTGATGGTACTGCCGATCATTGTTGCGATTATTTACCGGGAAAAGTCCGGATATGCCTTTCTCTGGGCCATCGGAGCGGCCCTGATACTGGGTCTTCCCATGGTGCTGCAGCGGCCCGGGAACCACACCATCTATGCCCGTGAAGGCTACGTAGCTGTCGCACTCAGTTGGGTGTTCCTGTCCCTGGTAGGCGCTATGCCCTTCACCATCTCCGGCTACATCCCCAACTACCTGGATGCGGTATTCGAGACCGTTTCCGGCTTCACTACCACTGGCTCGAGCATTTTGACGAATGTGGAGGTCCTCCCTCACTGTTTACTTTTCTGGCGGAGCTTTACCCATCTCATTGGCGGCATGGGGATACTGGTGTTCATGCTGGCGCTGGTCCCTCTGGCAGGCGGCGACTCTATCTTCCTCCTGCGCGCAGAGAGCCCCGGCCCGGCTGTCAGCAAGGTCGTGCCAAAGATGCGTACCACCTCTTTGATTCTGTACGGCATCTACTTCGGTATGACTGCGCTGCTGGTCATCCTGCTGCTGTTGGGAGGCATGCCTTTGTTTGATTCACTCTGCCATGCCTTCGGCGCGGCAGGTACCGGCGGATTTGGTATCAAAGCAGACTGCATGGCCAGCTACAACGCCTATTGCCAGACAGTCATCACCATTTTTATGGCGCTGTTCGGCATCAACTTCAACTTTTACGCCTTTTTGCTGTTTCGCCGCTTCAAAATGGCCTTTCATATCAGTGAAGTTTGGACCTATATTGCCATTATTTTGCTGGCAATCCTGGTAATCACCGCCAATATTGCCAAGCAGTACCCGAGTGTTTTCCAGGCGCTGCACCATGCCGCTTTTTCTGTCAGCTCAATCATCACCACTACAGGCTACGTAACTGAGAACTTTGATCTCTGGCCGGAATTGAGCCGTATAATCCTGGTATGTCTGATGGTGATCGGTTCCTGCGCCGGCTCCACCGGCGGCGGCATCAAAGTTTCACGCTGTATCATCCTCGCCAAGTCCTGCCGCAGGGAAGTCATGTTCCTGCTCAATCCCCGTTCGGTCAAAGTCGTGATGATGGACGGCAAGCGAGTCCCAGACAACACCATTCGCGGGGTCTATGGTTACTGCACCGCCTATGTTCTGATCCTAGTGGCCTCCCTTCTGGTGGTAGCGCTGGATAACTTCGACTTCACCACCACCGTCACTGCGGTGTTCACAACCCTCAACAACGTCGGTCCCGGTCTAAACCTTGTCGGCCCTGTCGGCAATTTCTCCGCATTCTCTGCTTTGTCCAAAATTGTCATATGCTTTGATATGCTCATCGGACGTTTAGAGATCTTCCCCATCGTCGTCCTGTTCATGCCCAGCACCTGGCGTAAGCACTCGTAAGCTCGAAAAAAGGGCGCCCCCAGACGGGGCGCCCTTTGAGCGTATTTTAGGACCTCATGCAGTCCTCAACAATGGTTTTTCCCTCTCCCACGCTTGTCCTGCGCCAGGGAGCGCGCTTTGCCATCAGCAGAGCTTTGCGCCAGCGGGAATGGCATCATCGATCATCAGCAGATGCAGCTTCTCCTCGCCCTTCTCAGTATGGACAGCGGAGATCAGCATCCCGCAGGACTCCTGGCCCATCATCTTGCGCGCAGGCAGATTCAGGATGGCAACC
>CALWWH010000049.1 GCA_944385195.1 uncultured Oscillospiraceae bacterium
CTATGTGACCGGTTCTTTTTGGCTCCCCCTGCTGGACTTGAACCAGCGACACCCTGATTAACAGTCAGGTGCTCTACCGACTGAGCTAAGGAGGAATATAGACGGCACATTCCCGCAGGAATGTGCCGGTGTTGGCATTACCTATCTTCCCGTGCAGTCGCCCGCAAAGTATTGTCGGCGCAGATGAGCTTAACTACCGTGTTCGGAATGGGAACGGGTGGACCCTCATCGCAATCAACACCAACTTATCAGTACCTCTGGGAGTCACTTGATCCCTCAGCGCTCCAATATCATACCACCAGCTGCCTGATTTGTCAAGCACTTTTTTAAAAAAATCCACAATTATATTTTTCCCCCTCTATCGGATTTTTTTGCCTACCTTTGTCGGGAATGATTGCATTTCCCGCCGCGCTATGGTATGATTAGCCTACCAACACTTTAGGAGGATGAACACATATGAATGGACAATGGTCTCTTGACGCTCTATATCTGGGCTTTGACGATCCGAAGTATCTCGCCGACCGTGAGAAGCTGACCGCCCTGTGCGCAGAACTGAACGCTTTTGTGCCGCAAATGAACAGCATGTCCCCCACCGAAGCTTTGCACAAGGCGCTGACGCTCCAAGAGGAAATCTCCGTGACCTCTAGCTTGCTGGGCGGCTATGCCCACCTGCGCAGCGCCACCAACGCCCGTGACAGCGAGGCCGTCTCCCACTCCGGTCAGCTGCAGGCTATCTCCGGCTCCATCGCCGGCGCTAAGGCTGCCATCGAGGCTTATATCGCCAGCGTCGAGGATCTGGAGTCCATCATCGCCTCCGACCCCCTGCTGGAGGAGTACCGCTTCCGTCTGGAGAGCATCAAAAACGATAGCAAGTATCTGCTCAGCGCCCGTGAAGAGGAAATCATGGCCCGCATGGACATCTCCGGCGGCTCCGCCTGGAGCCAGCAGCAGGGTCAGCTGACCTCCAACGTCGTCGTCGACTATAAGGGCGGCAAGACCAACCTCTCCGCCATCCGCAACATGGCCTATGAGGCTGACCCCGAGGTCCGTAAGAGCGCCTATGAGGCAGAGCTGGCCTGCTATCCGAAGGTCAGCGACGCCGTTGCCTTTTCTCTGAACTCCATCAAGCTGCAAGTCATCAACGCCTGCCAGCTACGCGGCTATGAGTCCCCCTTGGACCAGACTCTCAAGCAGGCTCGCATGAAGCGCGAAACCCTGGACGCCCTGATGGACGCCATGAACGACTATTTGCCCAAGTTCTGGGAGTATCTGAAGGTCAAGGCCAAGGCCCTGGGCCACAAGAACGGTCTGCCCTGGTACGATCTCTTCGCCCCCATGGGCAGCAACAGCAAACGCTACACCATCGAGGATGCCCGGGACTATCTGCTCAATGTCTTTTCGAGCTTCGATTCTCAGCTCCATGACATGGTCGCCCAGGCGTTTGCAGAGAACTGGATCGACTTTTATCCGAAGGATGGCAAGCGCGGCGGTGCCTTCTGCAGCGGCGTCCAGGCCCTGCGTCAGAGCCGTATCCTGACCAACTTCGACGGCAGCTTTAGCGATGTGCTGACCCTGGCCCACGAGCTGGGCCACGCCTACCACAATGTGCAGATCTACGACCAGCGCCCGCTGAACAAGAGCTACTCTATGCCCGTGGCGGAGACCGCCTCCAACTTCAACGAGTGCATCGTCAATGGCTACGCCTACAAGCACGCAGCCTCCGACGACGAGAGGTTGGCCCTGGTGGAGAGCCAGCTGTCCGACACCACCCAAATCATCTGCGACATCATGTCCCGCTACCTGTTCGAGACCAAGGTTTTCGAGAACCGCAGCAGCCAGTTCATGGGCAGCGATGAGCTGTGCCAAATCATGCTGCAGGCCCAGAAAACCGCCTACGGCGACGGTCTGGACCACAATGTCCTGCATCCTTACATGTGGGTCTGCAAGAGCCACTACTATTCCACCGGCCGCAGCTTCTACAACTATCCGTACGCCTTCGGCGGTCTGTTCGCCCGCGGCCTATACGCTCAGTACGAGGAGGAGGGCGCTGCCTTCGTTCCCAAGTATAAAAAGCTCCTCAACGCCACCACCGTCAACTCCGTCGAGGACACTGCGAAGATCGCGGGCATCGACCTGACCGACAAGGCTTTCTGGGCCAAGGGCCTCGAGTCCTACGCACAGCTGGTTGAAGAGTTTGTCAAGCTGGTAAATCTGTAAATTCTTCTTGCGATACCTATCCCCATAGGCATCAAAGCGCAAACGCATCTGGCAAGTAAACTTGCCAGATGCGTTTTGTCTCACTGCTGCACCAGCTCCAGGGTTTCGGCAATGATCGCCGCCCATTGGTCGTGGTCGCGGGCGCCGAGGTAGACGCTGCCCACCTGGGCGCCGTTGGCGTCGACAAAGAACGTCGTAGGCACGGCGGTAATCTGGTTCATCAGGCTGTAGAGATCCTCGCTGGGGACAATGTGCAGATAGTCTGCGCCGGTCTGTGCGGCGATATCCTGGGCCAGGGCTACCGTATCGGGATCTGTGCCGCCGCCCATGGCCAGCACATCGCTGACCATGCCAATGATCTGCACCCCATCGGCAGCAACCTCATCGGCCAGCGCCGCCAGATCAGGCATCTCCGACAGGCAGGGGCTGCAATAGGTGGCCCATACGTTGACCATCGTCAGCTTCGCGTCAGCTAGAATGCTCTGATCGATGGCGTTGCCATCCAGATCCGTAGTGGTGAAGCTGCTGAGCACTCCGCCGGATGCAGGTGTGCTGTCGCTGCCGCTGCAGGCGGTGAGGAGGGCAATAGACAGCACAATCACCAAAGCAAAAGATACGTATTTTTTCATAGAATGACCTCCGTTAAGTGATATATCCTTCTCTCCTCCACCAGCCGCGGTGGGGTTGTCTCTGCCGAAAAGAGCGGCAAACGCCT
>CALWWH010000050.1 GCA_944385195.1 uncultured Oscillospiraceae bacterium
CTGGTCGCCCATCAGATAGGCCCAGAGCTCCGGCTCTGGGCGATAAGTCAGCAGCGACCGGGCGCAGCGCAGCAGAATCAGCAGCGCCAGGACCGGAAACAGATAACGGGTGAAAGAGGTAACCAGCTCCACAAAGACGGAAAAATCCCCCTCCAGCAACGATTGGATCATCGCCACCTGGCATCACCTCCTCGCTTAAAAGACGTCGCAGTATGCAAAAAGTTCCCAGTGACAGCACCAGGGGCGCTGCAGGCACAGCGCCCCTGGGCAGTGATCCATTTTACTGGGTGTTTTTACTCCGCGTTGGGCTTTTCAGAATCCTCCGAGTCCTCGTCCACGACGGTGAACTCGATCTCCCCGTCAGTGGGAGAATCCTCGTCAGAGGCCTCCTCGACGACATCCTCGACGGCTTCCTCTCTCGCCTCAGGCTGCTTCTTGAGCTCCTCAACAGCCTCGCGATGGGCCGCAATGGCCTCCTTGGAAGCCTTGATCTCGTTGCAAAGAGGCAGATAGGTCTCCGCCTCGATGGGCAGACCGGCCTCAAAATCGTTGTAATACAGCTTGCCAAGCTCGGTCTGTGCCTTGCGGATCTTATCCTCTTCCTGGCTGATCTTGATGTTCAGCTTAGCGATCTCCGTCATGATCTTTGCCTGGGCGCCTGCCTTCTTGCTGACGTCACCGACCTTATTTGCAAACGCGCCTACAGCTTTAGACAGTTCTTCTTTCAAAGACATGTATCAACACTCCTTATGCGCTATGCGCTTTTGTACTATGTTCGCATTATACCACGCAATGCCGGGTATAGTAAAGACCTTTCAACGAAAAAGCCCCGTCAATTTATAAAATCTTTACACTTTTCGTGCAAAATCCTGTAGCTGAATTCGCCTTTCAAAGCGCCAGATCCATCGGGACGGAAACTTTCTTACTGCTCCGGCGCCTCTTGCGCGGCAATGCGGTTGACGTACAACTGCGACGGATCGTGCTCTTTGAATACCTTTTGGTAAAACAGGATCCCTACCGCAGCAAGGAACGAGGCAAAGCCCAGCAGCTGTGACACGCGAAGATTGCTTCCAAACAGATACAAGCTGTCTGTGCGCAGCCCCTCGATAAAGCCGCGGCCCAGGCCGTACCACGCCAGGTACATCAGCGCCACCTGACCGTCGTATTTGCGGCGTTTGGACAGAAAGTGGATGAGTACAAAGCCAATCAGATTCCAGACCGACTCATAGAGGAAAGTCGGGTGGACATAAATAGTCTGCCCTGTGGCATCGGTCAGGCCCATGCGCAGAAAGCTATCTGTCTGTGCCCCGAAGGCTTCACGGTTGATGAAGTTGCCCCAGCGGCCAATGCTCTGACCGATTAGGAAGCCGAGGCTGGTGAGATCCAGCAGAGCCAGGCAGCTAATTTTTTTTATTTTGGTGCAAATGATGATCGCCAGCGCTGCGCCAATGACCCCTCCATAGATCGCCAGCCCACCGTGCCAAATGTAGAGCACCGAAATAGGGTTGTCCGCAAAGAGCGACCAATTGAAGATGCAGTAATAGGCGCGGGCGCAGACAATCGCCGTTGGGGTGGCCACCAACAGCACGTCCAGGATGTCATCGGACTTAAGTCCAAACTGCCGGGCGCGGCGGCAGGCGTAGAACACCGCCAGGGCAAAGCCCACCACAATGATCAGGCCATACCAATAGATATTCTTGCCAAAAAGATTGCATACGATGCGGTCAGGGTCAAAGCTGAGGCCCAAACCAGGGAAAGAGATCTCATAATACATACTCAGTCCTCCAGGGGATAGATTGTGGACAGGCCGGAGTGTGCCTCAACGACTGTGGTTTTCAAAAAATCCAGTGTGTCTTCCATGCTGATTGCCTCGCAGACCTCCGGGAAAGTGAAGTACTCTGCCCCGTCAAAGAGAAAGCTGCACTGGCGGAAGCAGACGCTCTCAAAGCTATCCAGATCCCGCAGCCGGCGGCCTAGCATGCTGCGCTTCAGGCGGCGGAACAGCGCCTCATCCGCGCCGCTGCTGGTCAAGCGGCCACACTCGTCTAAAATCGCAGCCGTGACCGCCTCGGGGTCATTGCTGTCGCCAGAGGCCACCAGCAGGCCCACGCCGCGCATGCTCTCATATCCCACGCCAAAGCTAGGGTCGATGAGACCCTGCTCATATAGTCGGGCGTACAGGGGCGAGGCCTCGCCCATCAGAAGCTCCGCCGCCAGGTCGCCCATCAGTTCCTGGCGCAGGACGTCCGGGCCATTTGCCGGCGGCTGACACTTGAAGCCCAGCATGAAAGTGGGCATCGCAACCTCCATCTGACGCTTTACCCGCAGGGCATTGCAGTTGAGGTCCTCCGCCGGACCGTAGTCCCGCTCCGGCACAGGACTCGATTGCTGGCCCAGCATCTGCTCGGCGATGGCAAAAACTGTTTGCGCGTCCACGTCGCCCGTGACGCACAGGCACATATTGCCGGGATGATAGAAAGCCTCATGGCAGGTATACAGCGTCTGGGCTGTGATCTGCGCAATGGACTCCACCGTACCTGCAATGGGCGCGCGGACAGGATGATGCTGGTACATGGCGGCAAAGAGCTGCTCATAGACCTGAGAGGATGGGGCATCCTCATACATGCGGATTTCCTGGGCAATAATGCCTCGCTCCTTCTCTACGCTCTCGGCGGTGAAATAGGGCGTGGAGACAAACTCCAGCAAAAGCTTCAGATTGTCCTCAAACTGGTCGGTGCAGTCGAAGTAGTAGGCCGTGATGGCATAGCTTGTGAAAGCATTGGGGCTTGCGCCGCGGGCAGCAAACTGCTGCATGACATTCCCCCGGGGCAGGTCAAACATCTTGTGCTCCAGATAGTGGGCAACCCCGTCCGGCGTGCGTACATGCTGGCCCCGGAAATGAAAGCTGGTGTCGATGGAACCGTAATTGGCGGCAAAAAACGCATACTTCCGGGCAAAGCCCGCCTTTGGAATCACGCGGACAACCAAGCCGTTGGGTAAGATATGCTCTAAGATCCGCTCAGAGAGATGGGGATAGAACTGCTCAGTCATGGACGCTCTCCCCTTTCACAAAATAAATCGAGTCCAGCCACAGACGCTGGGCAGCGGCAGCGATATCCTCCCGGGTAACAGCCTGCAACTGAGGGATCAAATCGACCGGGGCGTTGTTTAGACCCAGCAGCCGCTGGCCGAGATAATGGTCGTCCATGCGACTGGGAGAGTCCTCTGCTGCCTGGAGAGACGAGGTCAGCGCCCGCAGGGCCGCGTCAATCTCCGCGTCGCTGATCTGGCCGCTGCGACAGGCGTCGAGTTCTTTCAAAATCGCATCCCGCGCAACCTCGTACCGGTCGCTATCGATGCCGGCCGAGACAATCATGACCCCTTTGAACTTCTCAAGTCCGGAGCTGACGTAGTAGCACAGGCTCATCTGCTCGCGGACGTTGAGGAAGAGCTTGCTGGTGACGCAGCCACCGAAAATAGCGTTGCACATCACCAGAGCCGGATAGCCCGGCGTGCTGGCGATATCCGGCGTCCGTAGACCCATGACAAGTTTGCCCTGGGTGACGTCCATGACCTCGCTGCGCTCCTTGAGCTTCTCTCGCTTATAACAAAGCTGCGTGCCGTAAGCGTCAAAGCTGCCCCGGGGCAGGTCTCGTAGAGCATGGCGCAGCCCCTGGCTCACATGTTCCAGAGACGCCCTGCCCATAAAGAAGACCTCCATCTCCGACTGGGCCAGCACCCGCTGCCAGTAGGAGGTGAGTGTCTGCGGCGTAATGGCCTGCACCTGTTCTACCGTACCCAGGCGACTGATGCGATAGCTCTCTCCCTCGAACATGGTCTCCACCAGCCGCTTGCTGGCCCAGGCCCGCTTATCGTTGATCTGGGACTCGATGGTGTTGATGAGGTTGAACTTCTCGCCTTCCACGAACTCCGCCTTCAGCAGGCCGTTTTCCAGGACCGGATGCAGCAGCACCTCTCCCAAAAAGTCCATGGATGGCGCGACCACTGCACTCCCATCCGGCGACAGAGCGTCGTCGATGAAGTCCATGTAAAAGCCGATGATCTGCACCTCGCCCTTTTTGCGGGAGGCGCCGTCGATGCCCGCGCCGTACAGCGTATCCAGCTGCGCGCAGATGGCGGACATGTCTGGATAGCGCTCCGTACCGCGCAGGAGCACGCTGGGCAGCAGCGCTCCCAGCGGCGCGTCCGCCTCGGTCAGCGGACGCAGAAAGTTGATGCTGACGTAGTCGGTCTTGAATTTCTCCGTTTGCAGGTAGGTAAGCCGCACCCCAGGAAGCAGGGACAGCTGAGTCAGGTTATCCATGGGATCGTCCTTTCGGTCCGTATTTGTGTATGATTGTTGTTTATTATACCACAGCTGACGGACAAGGGAAAGCCCCCAGGACAATTTCTGTCAAAAATCCCTTGTCAGAATGCCTAAAATATTGTACACTGTAGGCAATGACCACGCAATTGGAGGCGTTTGCATATGCAATGGCTGGAACTGACCATCCAGACCCAAGCTGCGACCATCGAATTGGTCGCTGACCACCTGACCGCGCTGGGCTACGACAGCTTCAGTATGGACGACGCGGCGGAGTTTTATGAATTTCTCGACCAGACCCGCAAGAGCTGGGATTATATTGACGAGCAGCTGCAGCAGCAGCTGGACGGCGTGAGCCAGATCCGGCTTTACATTGAAGACAGCCCTGAGGCGCCAGCGCAGGTAGCCGCGCTCCGGGCGCAGCTGCATGCTTTTAAGGACGCACACCCAGACTGGGACCTGGGCGAACTGAGCATGAGTCTTGAAAACGTTCAGAACGAGGATTGGGAAACCGCCTGGAAGGCTTACTACCAGCCACTGCCCGTAGGTGAAAAGCTGCTGGTCATCCCCTGCTGGATGCAGCCGGAGATCCCGGCGGGCCGCTTGCCCTTACTGCTGGACCCCGGTATGATCTTCGGCACTGGCGCCCACGCCAGCACCCAGATGTGCATGGCTGCGCTGGAGCACATTTTAAAAGGCGGAGAATACGTCGTAGATCTGGGTACCGGCAGCGGCATCTTGTCCATTGCAGCCCTGCGTCTGGGCGCAAAACGCTGCGTGGGTGTGGACATCGATCCCCTGGCCCCAGCTGTGGCAGAGGAAAACGCAGCGCGAAACGGCATGGGCCGCGATGTCTTCACCGCCACGGCAGGGGATGTGCTCTCAGACAAGGCGCTGATCGACTCCCTGGCGCCCTGCGACGTGCTGCTGGCAAACATCGTAGCAGACGTCATCATCCCCCTATCCCCCATTGCGGCAGGGATGCTCAAGCCCGGCGGCTTCTTCCTCTGTTCCGGCATTTTGGACCAGCGCGAAGAGGAGGTCGCCGCAGCCATCGAGGCGGCAGGGCTGAACATCATCGCTCGAGATCGAAAAGAGGATTGGTGCTGCTTTACCGCCATCCTCCCCGCTGAGGATCGGCAATGAGGTTCTTTCTAAGCTATCGTGGAAAATTGCGGCTCAAGCGTGCGGGCATTGGGCTGCTATGTGCTCTTCTGGCTCTCATCCTGCTGGCAGCGGGCCTAGTGATCTATCTGGGGCGCTACCTGGTCTTCACCGACGAGGAAGCATACTTTTCCTTCCTGCACCAGGAGCCGTCAGAGGAACCCTCTCTGCAAGACCCAGGCACAGATTTTCCCGGTCTGGAATACGGTGATCCCATCGCCCGCCCGGATGACGAGTCCCAAGACCCGGGCAACGTGCAAGTTTCTCCGGATGCCATCCGAGGCGTATACCTGAGCTACAGCGATCTTTCCGATCCTTCCGGATGCCTTGCCGCTATCCAGGCCACCGAAAACTGCAATACCGTCCTGCTCCAGCTGAAAAGCAACGCAGGCAATTTCTATTACAATTCCAACTTCGCCGCTGCCATCAGCCAGAGTGTCGACCCCAGCGCTGTCAACGAGCTCATCGTAAGCTTATCCGAACAGGGTTATTACCTCATTGCCCGCGTCTCTGCGTTCCCCGATTCGGCCTGGGCTTTGGAGAACATTTCCAGCAGCCTCCAGCTTTCCAGCGGCGCCTTATGGATGGATGCCGATGGCTACTACTGGCTTGATCCTGCCGATGCCGACGTGCAGCAGCATCTGTGCTCCATTGCTTTGGAGCTGCACGAGCTGGGCATAGACGAGGTTGCCTTTAGTGATTTTTATTTCCCAGAGAGCGAAAACATAGCCCATGACTCAGATCAAACTGACCGCTACATAGCCATCAGCGCCGCCGCCGGCCTGCTGATCGACCTGGGCGCTGAGCACGAATTTGCCGTCAGCTTCTTAGACCCGGTACAGGGCGGCCCGGCTCCTTCTGCAGGCGGCCACCTGCTCTTTACCAGCGTCGAAGGCTCCGATGCTGCCCAGACCCATGAGCGCTATGAGAGCATCATCAGCGGCCCTCAGTCTCTGATTTTTCTGACCGATTCCCGAGACACCCGCTTCGAGCCCTATGGCATCCTCCGGAGCATCGAGTTGGAGTGAGGACTTGAAAAACATCCCCGTCTTCACCGCCTGCGGCGGCACTGCTACACTGCTATTAAAGGATATTCCCAAGACAGGCCGCAGTTATGTTATCCTGCAAACCTCTGTGCCGGGCATGGAGACTTTACAGGCCAGGGAATGCGCCATCTTTTGCCGCATGGCCGGTGCCCGCGAGGTCTATGTCTCCTCTGCCATGGATAAGGCTCTGAAACTGCCCCACAGCCACGATCTGCTGCGGATGACGCTGCATCGAACGCAGCGTATCCCGCCTGGGCGTCAGATCGACTTGCTGCCGGTGACTGACCCCCAGGAGTATATCCTTTCTTATAACCTTCGCTTTTCTCCTCTGCCAAATGCGGCAATTCTTGATGAGACAGGCTACGAAGTGGCTGTGAAAAATGGGGTGCGCCATGTTCTGGCCTATCACAAGTCCCAGCTGATCGGCCTGGGCGCAGTGTGGGAAAACCGCCTGGAGGCCGTTGCATCCCTGGTACCCGGCTGGGGCCAGGATGTGACCTACGCTCTCATGGAACAAATCGAGGGCGACACCGTTGAGCTGACCGTATGTTCAGATAATCTACCGGCCATACGGCTGTATGAGCGCCTGGGATTTCAGGTTTGTTCACTGATCAGTCGGTGGTATGTCTGCCCGTAATGGCTCGCAAACAACTACCCAAGGAGGAAAGTATATGCAACTGCAAAACGCGATCAAGGAATTTAAAACCACGCTCCAGGTGAATAATGCCTACGGCTATGCCAGCATGGTGCTGTCCATCGACGGCTCTACGGCCGCCCCGGTGGCCTCCGTGCAACACCGTGCTGAGACCATGAGTTTTTTTGCCGGCCTGCGGCATGAGCGCCTAACCGCTCCGGAAACCGGTGAGCTGTTGGCCTTTTTGGACGAACACAAAAAGGAGCTGGACGAGCTGACCGCCCGTGAGGTCCATCTGGTGAAGAAGAACCGCGACCAGATGTCTAAAATTCCCGCCCAGGAGTATGTCGCTTACGTCTCCCTGCTCAGCCGTGCCGATGTCTCCTGGAAACAAGCCAAGGCTGAGAACGAGTTCTCTATCTTCCAGTCTGATCTCGAACAGATCATCTCCACCAACATCAAGCTGGCTGGTTACTACGACAGCAGCAAGAAACCTTACGACGCCTTGCTGAACGAATACGAAAAGGATCTGACCACCCAGACCCTGGATGCTTTCTTCGCCCAACTGCGCCAGACCATCGTACCTCTGGTGCATCAGATTTCTGAAAAGCCGCAGCTGGACGACAGTTTTCTGCACGGCTGCTTCCCGGTACACCTCCAGGCTGCCTTGTCTCAGGATGCCATGGATTTGATCGGCATCGACAAGAACCGCTGCACACTGACCACCACCGAGCACCCCTTTACCGGTGGTTTCAGCCGCAACGATGTCCGTATGACCACCCACTACTATCCTGAGCATCTGGCCTACGCCCTGTACTCCACCATCCACGAGGGCGGCCACGCTCTTTATGAGCTGGGCATGGCCGAGCGACTAACCGGCTCGCCCGCCAACGGCGGGGCCTCTATGGCCATGCACGAGAGCCAGTCCCGCTTCTACGAAAACATCATCGGCCGCAGCCGTCCTTTTATGGACCTGCTGCTGCCCCTGCTGCGCAGACACTTCCCCGATGTCTTTGCCAGCGTCGACGCCGACATGCTCTATAAGGCTGTCAACCGCTCTGAACCCAGCCTCATTCGCACCGAGGCCGACTAGCTTACATACTGCCTTCACATCATGGTGCGCTATGAGATCGAGAAGATGCTCATCGAGGGCTCCCTTGCGGTTAAGGATATCCCCGCCGTCTGGAATAGGATGTATAAAGACTACCTAGGCATCGACGTTCCCAGTGACCGTGAGGGCTGCTTGCAGGATACCCACTGGTCCGGCGGTATGCTGGGCTACTTCCCCTCCTATGCCCTGGGCAGTGCCTACGGCGCACAGTTCCTGAGCGTTATGAACCAGGATCTGGATGTCTACGGCGCCGTCGCAGCCAACGATATTGCAAAGATCACGGCCTGGCTGGGGGCGAAAATCCACCAGTACGGCTGCATGAAAGACCCGAAGGACCTCCTGGAAGAGGTATGCGGCGGTCCTTTCGACGCAAAGTACTACACCGATTATCTGGAAAAGAAGTTCTCCGCGCTCTATGGACTATAAGGCTTAGCCCGGCGGCGCAGCGCCATCAAATCACGAACGAGCGGGAGCTTTATGCTCTTGCTCATCGTCCGGCAGAGAATACAAGTCGGCCCCATCGTCAATGCTGTGACACAAATCTTGCCACGGACGGACCCCAGCCCCCAGGATAACCTGGCAGAGCAGCTGGACGAGCACTTTTCCTTCTCAGATAGTTGCCTTCTGGTTTGCCGGCCAAATTGCAAAGGAGGCAAAAGCATGTATTCCATCAGCCAAGATGAACTAATGTTTATGGCCAAGCACCTGGCCGCAATCCCTGTTTACGAAGCCTTTGTCGGGAAATTATCTGCACTATGGCCGGAAACCACCAGAAAAGTAAGCCGGTCTCAAATCTCATTTTACAACCGTCATCTGTACGCCTGTGTATCCTTCACACCGGCGCAGAAAAAGGCACAACTGCCGGAGCGTTGGTTCGTCCTCACCTTGGGTCTGAACTATCCGCTGGAATCCCCCAGAGTGGCAGCCAAGACCGAGCCTTATCCCGGCCGATGGACTACGCATCTAATCATCCACTCGGAAGATGACCTGGACAATGAACTGTTTGCCTGGATTCGTCAAGCTTATGACTTTGCACAAAGCAAATAAAAGCGCGCAAGGAGGAAAACGGCAGATTCCGGTTTATACCGGAATCTGCCGTTTTGTTTTTATTTATCCAGCCTGGCCGAAGCCGTGCAGAGGAGCAGTTGCCCGCCTCTCTTTTTTGTGATGGATGTGCCATAGGCGGTGTTTACCTAGACCAGGCCAAGGATGTTCTGCCGGTCAAATGCTCCCTAATTGAACTGCTTATAACATGGCGTTGAATTCTGCCATGGCCTCAGAGATTTTTAGCTGCTGGGGACAAACCGCCTCGCAGCTGCGGCAGCCGATACAGGCGCCAGGCCGCTTTTCCGCCGGTATGGCAGAGAGGGCCATGGGCGCAATAAAGCCACCGCCGGTGAACCGATGCTCGTTATACAGTGCCAGCAGATGGGGGATGTCCAAGCCCTGAGGGCAATGGCTGGTACAGTAGCGGCAACCGGTGCAGGCCAGCGCCTTTGGGTTGGTCATCTCGCTGCCCAGGGCCAGCAGAGCAGCCCACTCCTGTTCCGTCAGGGCATCTTCCTCATCAAATGTGTCCAGATTCTCCTTCATCTGCTCCAGATCAGACATACCGGAGAGGATGACCACCACATTGGAAATGTGCTGCAAAAACCGAAAGGCCCAGGCGGGAATGCTTCGCCGCGGAGAAAGCGCTTGCAGCACTGCGGACTCCGACTCGCTCAGACGGGCCAGCCGTCCACCCCGGAGCGGCTCCATCACCCACACGGGGATGTGATACTGCTCCAGCAGCTCCACCTTCTCCTTGCCACCCTGGAAGGTCCAGTCGATGTAGTTGAGCTGAAGCTGGCAAAACTCCATGTGCGCCCCGTAGGCCTCCAGGAACCGCTTGAGCACCGGCAGACCGCCGTGGCAGGAGAAACCCAGGTGGCGGATGCGGCCGTTCTTTTTCTGCTCCAACAAATAGTCTAGGATGCCGTACCGGGGATCTAGGTAGGCGTCTATGTTTAACTCGCATACATTATGGAAGAGGTAGAAATCAAAATATTCCACCCGGCACTTTTTGAGCTGCGCCTCAAAGATCTCCTCCACCTTGTCCATGTTGCCCAGGTCATAGCCAGGAAACTTGTTGGCCAGATAGAACTTCTCCCGGGGATAGGCGGACAGGGCTTTACCGATAGCTGTCTCTGAGGTGCCAGCATGGTAGGCCCAGGCGGTGTCATAGTAGTTGACGCCCCGCTCCATGGCCAGTGCCACCATTTCCTCCACCGCGGACTGGTCCACCACTGCGTCATTCCCGTCCACCACAGGCAGACGCATACAGCCCACGCCTAGGTTGGACAGCTGCAAGCCCTGAAATTCTTTGTAGATCATCCGAATCACTCCTTATTATCTTTCGCGGCCTCTTCCACGCAGCGCAAAGCATTAAGACTGCGGGGATACCCCATATAGGGTAGGCACTGGGACACCACATCGATAAGAAACGCCTTATCGTTGCCCACATTTAAGTTCCCGGCGGCGTGGCTCACAAGCTGTGGCTCACAGCCACCCTGGGCTGCGAGAAAGCAGAAAGTAATCAGCTCCCGCTGACGGTGATTCAAGCCGCCTCTGGTGTAATAGTCGCCGAAGCAGTTCCCCGCCAGCCAGCGGTTGATATGCCGGCTCTCCTCCGGGCCGCTGTTTTGAAACCCGCGCATCTGCTCTCCAAAGATGTCCACCTGAGCCTGGTTTCCCGCCTCAATTCGGGTTTCCCGCGCGGCGGTTCCCTGGGACGGCAAAGGAGGCGCCATGCCCTGCTCTGCCAGCATCTCATTCACGGCATGCAAGAAAGCAAGTGTCCGGCCAAGGCCCAGGTAAGCGGTGCCCTGATAAACCAACTCTTTGAGTTCCACCGACGTGACACCGCTCCGAAAGGCGCCAGGTACCATGGCACGGAACGCATCCAGGCTCTGACATCCCATCAGCGTGGCCAAAATCGCCAGAAAACGGGTCTTTCCATCTAAGCTGCTCTCCTGAATCACCTCATCAAAAGCAAAATTGGCAAACAAATTGGAAAACTCTGGGTCGCTTTGAGACAGTCCAAAGGGTAGCTCGCCCCACCCAGCTTCACAGTACTGCTTTGCAGCAGCAGATAAATCCATATTCTCTACCTCCTAACAATTGTGTATCATCACCCGCAGGGCTTTCAGGTACTAATCCAAAACCGCAGCAGTTACTTCAAACGTACCGTCCATGTCAGTCAGAAGCTCAAGGCCGGAGATCACCCGCCCCATGGGAACAAGACCGGAAGCGATTGCAGCGTCGCTGTAAAAGATCGCCAGGTTGCCCCAGGGTGCATACAAAGCCACATCACCTACCTGGGGATCATAACTGGCGGGTGCGCCTTCTGCCGACAGAGCCCGGGGCAGATAGCTGATCTTCTCAGCCTCTGCGTAGTCTTCAAAGGTGAGCGTAGCGGGCAGCATATCAAGGAAATCTTTGGTGGTGGCGTTGTCCTCAAGCGCAATGACCGCCTCCCCGCCCTCAAAAGTCAGGTGGATTTGGGTCTGGGTGGGTTCCGTATCTGCAGAGCGCTCTGGAAGCTCCAGCTCCTCCACCCAGGAGGCTACGGTGTTCTCAGTCGCACTGCCGCTGAAGCGCTGACCGGACAACCAGACAGCATCCGGCGCCAGGGACTGGAGATCGTCAGTACTAGAACCGATGCTGCTGGAGCCGGAGGTGCAAAAGGGTACGATGGTGGCCTTACCAAAGTCACAGCTCTCCAGGAAGGTATAGATCACCTTGGGTGCCTGGCCCCACCAAATGGGATAACCCAGGAACACCACATCGTAGCTCAGCGAATGTTCCGGCGTACCGGTGATGGCGGGCCGGGCGGTGGGGTCAGTCTGCTCCTGATTGGCCCTGCAGCTGTCGTCGCTGTAATTGAGATCCTCGTCAGTATAAAGTACCTCTGGGACAATCTCATAGATATCGGCATTCAGAAGGTTCTGGAGGTGCCTGGCAATGCTCTCCGTATTGCCGGTGGCGGAA
>CALWWH010000051.1 GCA_944385195.1 uncultured Oscillospiraceae bacterium
GCGGGTGCCCTCGCCCAAGAGCACGAGGATGGTGTCGACTCCGGCGTAATAGCCGCAGGCGATGTCGGTGTAGACTCGATCCCCGATGAGCACCGTCTGGGCCGGAGAGAAGCCGGCAGACTCCATAGCCAGCAGCGCCATAGCCGGCTGGGGTTTGCCGATGACCCGTGGTCGCCGTCCGGTGGCCCGGAAGAGCATCTCACAGACGCTGCCGCAGTCCGGCACGGAGCCATACCAGGTGGGGCAGACCCAGTCTGGGTTGGTAGCAATGAAGTCTACACCCTCGTTGAGCAAAATGCAGGCATCTTCAAGCTTCTGGAAGCTCAGCTCCGTATCAAAGCCGCAGAGCAGAGCCTCAATGCCCTTCTCCCGCCGATCCGTAATGCGGATGCCCGCGTCCCGAAGCTGCTGCCGGAAACTGGCAGTGCCAAAGGCATAGTGCAGCCGGTTTGTCAGTCCACGGGACTTTAAGTCGAGAATCAGTGCATTGGTAGAGGTCAAGAAGTCCCCAGCCGCAGCTTCAATGCCAAGCCTTGCAAGCTTGTCCACATAGGCCTCAACGCTTTTGGAGGAGTTATTGGTCAAAAACAGATAGCGTCCGCCGATGTCCTTGATATGGCGCAAGAGCTCCAACGTCCCCTCGAACAGAGTCTCATCCAGGTAGATGGTACCGTCCATATCCAGCAGGAACAGACGTTTTTGCCGCAGTGTATCCTCCTGCTCCAGCAGCTTCACTTCGATGCCCACCACCCCGTATTGCGCCTGCTCCTGCGGACTATAATACACGTTCATATCCTCCGGCGATGCGCTTGCCAGGGTTTGTCGGGTGTAGCCACACTTAAGAAGCGGCAGCGCCGCGTAGAGATCCGTGAAGTTGGGAAAGCGGTGCAATGCCTTTACGTGCACAGTGCAGGGAGGGTGCCCGCTTTCAGGGCAGCAGAATTCAATTTCATCGCCGACTGCAATCTGTTGCCTTTTCTCATCGTTAAGCCGCAGCTCAATGGTTTTTTCTCCAGATCTGAGCATTGAAAAGGGCTGTGGCCGTAAGTGCATGGTATGTCTCATGTCGATCCTTCCTTACCAAATGGCAATGGGGCCAATGGGGGACTTCTTTTTCTCCCTTTTAGAGGTCTCACCCGCTGCCTTGCACCGCAGAGCGGGTAATGGCGCGTCCGGCTAAATCAAAATCCCGTCGCAATGGTCCAGCTCATGCTGGATGATCTCTGCCGTCCAGCCGGTAAAGGTCTTAATTCTGGTCTGCATCTGCTCTGTCTGCCAGCGGACCTTGACCGACCGCCAGCGTTTGGTTGGACGGGTGCCGGTCAGAGACAGACAGCCCTCCTCGGTGTCGTAAGGGCTGTCTTTTTTGAGAATCTCCGGGTTGAGCATCACGGTATCTACGCCCTCGTTGTCAAAGATGATGATACGTTTGAGCTCTCCGATCATATTGGCCGCCATACCCACGCAGCCGTCCCGATGGGCGGCAAAGGTGTCGCGCAGATCCTGGACAAGGCTTTGGTCGCCTGTGGTTGCAGGCAGGGACTTCTGGGCTAAAAAAATAGGATCTTTCATAATTTCACGGATCATAGTGCTTCAGCCTCTCCAAAATCGTCTCATCCGCCGGGCAGAAGTTCAGGGTCTCTATCTCGCCCACGGTAATCCAGCGCAGGTCGTTGTGCTCCAAAGCTTTGGGAGTTCCCTCGGCGATGGTGGCGTGGAAGAGCGTCAATCGGACGGTCAGATCCGGGTACTCGTGCAGCACCTGTATGAATACCTCACCGGGGATAACAGTGATATCCAGCTCCTCGCGGCACTCCCGGATGAGGGCCTCGGCATGGGTCTCGCCGGGCTCGACTTTGCCGCCGACAAATTCCCATAACAGGCCCCGCGCCTTATGCGCCGGGCGCTGACAGGCCAAGAACCGATTGCCGTTCCAGATCAGTGCTGCGACAACCTCGGTAATTTCCAAATATGCTCCCTCGCTTTCGCGCGCAGATACAGCTATTATAATGGATATTCATGGGCGCGTCAAGATTGGACGGGCGTCCAATCGGAAGATTGTCACTTTGGACGCGGGTTCTCTTGCCCCGGAACAGAGGGAATGGTATAATAAAACAAAAAGAATCGGGAGGCTATGATCATGGCATTGAATACCGTCAAAGTACAGCAGGGCATGCTCTCCGGCGTGGCCCAGAGGGGCAAGTACGAGGGCAACACCGTCTTTATGGGCGTTCCCTATGCCAAACCGCCCGTTGGCAATCTGCGCTGGGCTCCAACGCAGCCGGCGGAGCCGTGGGAGGGCGTCCGCGTCTGTGACCACCACGGTCCAGCGGCACAGCAGAGCTTTTTCCCGGGAAATATGGAGCCTTACACCAAAGACTTCTACTTTATGGGCAACCCGGAGGTCAGCGAGGACTGTCTGTATTTGGAGATTACCACTGGCGCAGCCTCTGCCGATGAAAAGCGCCCGGTCTTTATGTGGTTCCACGGCGGCGGCCTTAACAGCGGCTACGCCTACGAAATTGAGTTTGATGGCAACGAGCTTGCCAAAAAAGGTATTATCGTGGTCTCTGTGGCTCAGCGCCTGAACCTCTTCGGTTATATGGCGCTTCCGCAGCTGACTGCCGAGCAAGGCAAAAGCGGCAACTACGGTCTCATGGACCAGCTGATGGCTCTGGACTGGGTTTACAACAACATCGCAGCCTTCGGCGGCGACCCGGAGAAGATCACCGTAGGCGGACAGTCCGGCGGCAGCCTGAAATCCTGCATTCTAGCCGCTACCCCCGCCAGCAAGGGCCGCATCAAGGGCTGCATCCCCCAGAGCGGCCTGAAGTGGCTGCAAACCTTCCCCACGCTGGCGCAGGCGGAGGAGAAGAGTCTCAAGTTCCTGGAGGCCTGCGGCATCGATCCGAACCTCTCTTTGGCACAACTGCGTGCCCTCCCGGCAGAGGCCTTCCGTCCCGCCCCCGGCGCCGGTATGATGGCCATGCCCGGCGAGATGGTCTATGACGGGGAACTCGTCATGAGCACCAGCCTTCGCGAGGCCCTGGCGGTCTATGCCGACAAGGTAAGCTTCCTCTGCGGCAGCAACCTGGGCGAGGCCGACCCCTTTGCCGTTCCCGTCTTTGGCGGCAACCGGACGATTTTAGACACCGCTGAGGCGTTTTACGCCCACTTTAAGGAGTTGCTGGGCGACCTCTACGAGAAATATGACTTCCCACGCCTGGTTCCCGTCACCGACGAAACTGCCTGGGTCACAGCCCGCACCATCGCGTCCTATGGCCTGTGCAAGCCCGGCATGGTCAACTTCAGCCGCAACCTGATGGTCAACCGCCTCTTCGGCATGGAGCGGGGCGCGCGTGGCGCCTCCGGCAAGAGCTTCTGCTATCTGTTCAGCCGCCTGCTGCCGGTGCACCCCGAGGAACTGGGCACCGCCCGGGATCCGAAAGAGCAGATGGCCTATCATTCCAGTGAGATGTTCTATACCTTCGCCTCCCTGCGCGAGAAT
>CALWWH010000052.1 GCA_944385195.1 uncultured Oscillospiraceae bacterium
GCAGCGACAGCGCTGCTCCGGGTGGTCCTGCGGCCCTTTTGGGAGATTGACCAAGCAGGACGGGAATGATATAATGGGTGGGAACGGAGGGGTTCTATGGAGTGTTGGATCTTTGGCGCGGGGGAGCGGGGGGCGCTGCGCAGCAGGCCTGCGGCGGGCGACCTCGTAATCGCGGCTGATGGCGGCTTTGCGTATGCCGCCTCTCTGGGCATTGAGCCGACTCTGGTGGTGGGAGATTTCGACTCCATGCCCCGGCCGCAGACACAGGCAGAGCTGATCAGCCTGCCCTGCGAGAAGGATGACACAGATATGCTCTACGCAGTGAAGCGGGCAATGAAGCGCGGCGCGACCATGTGCCACCTCTACGGCGGCACCGGCGGCCGTGCGGACCACACGTTTGCAAATGTGCAGACGCTGCTCTGGATGCGCCGGCGAGGCATCGACGGGCGTCTGTACTGGCCGGCGATGACCGCAGCGGTGGTGGAAAACGGAACGCTGATACTGCCCCCTGGTTGCGGGTATCTGTCGGTATTCAGTCTCGGTGACCATGCCGAAGGCGTATGTCTGCGGGGACTGAAGTACGAGCTGGAGGATGCGGTGCTGAGCAATGATATGCCCTTGGGGGTCAGCAATGAGCGCATCGGCGTCCCGGCGGAGATTTGTGTTAGGCGCGGAACGTTGCTAGTGACCTGGGAAGAGCCGGGGGCACCGGCCATGGGACTCGCTAACGGCTTCAGCGGAGGCAGAGAGTCAAACGGTCGTCCCTCTGAACACCCAGACCCGGCGCAGCGTGAGCTTTGACTCACGCTGCGCCGGGTCTTTGTGCTGAAATGGGGGTGCTTTGTAGTTCGATGGATGCGCCGCTCATTCCGGCTTGTTGATCTCAAATACCTCAGGGCAGACCTCACGGGCCATTTTTTGCAGGGATTTGAGGTCTTCAAAGGTGGACGGACGCTTGGTGGGGTCGCGCAGGAGCGCGGAGGGATGGTAGAGCGCAGTCATGCGGAACTTACCGCGGTTGTACCATTTGCCGTGGTCACGACTGATGCGGTACTCCGGATCGATGAGCTTCTGGGCGGCGATGCGCCCCAGGCAGACGATGAGCTTTGGCTGTAACAGGCGCACCTGACTGCGCAGCCAGGGCATACACATATCCTGCTCGGTCTCGAAGGGATCGCGATTGTGGGGCGGGCGGCATTTGACAATATTGGTGATGTAGCAGTTGTGGCGGCCCAAATCGATGATGCAGAGCATGTCGTCCAGCAGTTTCCCAGCCGGGCCGACAAAGGGTTCGCCCCGCAGATCCTCCTGCTCACCTGGCCCCTCGCCTACGAAGAGAATGGGCGTTGTCTCCGGCCCGACGCCAAAGACAACGTTGTGCCTTGTCTCATAGAGCCCGCAGGAGCTGCAATGCAGACAGTGCTCACGAAGTACGTTCAGATCCATGGCGGCCTCCTTAGTTGCGGCGTCTCCTCGGCGCTTTGCGGCGCTTGGGGAAACAAAGGCGGAGAAGATACAGGATAAAAAGCGCTGCGACGCCGAAGACAGTTACCTTAACCCAGGGTTTCTCCCAGTAGAGAACCAGCTGCTGACGCCAGAATTGCAGCTCTGAGCGCTCTACGTTGGCAATGGCGACCAGATCAACGGTGTCGATGCAGGTGTCTGCATAGTAGACGCTGACGCTGCCCAGGATTTGCCCAGCTTCCACGGGAGCGACGACCGGCTCATCGGTGAGATCGATTTTCTGGCGGATGAGGGAGGCGTCGTAATCTTGGGGCAGCATGGCGCTGACAGAACGGCTGGGGGAGAGTACGGCGACATCTGCACCAGAGGCAGCCAGCTCGACCGGCAGCTCGGTGATGATGTCCAGATCCGAGAGCAGCTGTGCGTTGGTGAAGCTGTTGAAGCCGTACTCAAAGAGCTCGACCATGTCCGTGAAGCTGTGGATGGTGTAACTGCCGTCGCCGTTGTCTGTGGCCTCGGCGCCCATGGTGACGCCCAGCAGATCCATGTCGCCGCTCTGCGCCGTGGAGATCAGGCAGTATCCTGCTTGGCTGGTGAAACCGGTCTTGACGCCGCAGGCACGGCTATAGAGATAGCCAATGACGGTATTGGTGCTCAGTAGGTAGTTGGTGGTTTTGAGATAGCGTGCCTCATGGAGGTTCGTGGCCGGGATCTCGATGGAGGCAGTATTGCAGATGGTCACAAAGCTGTCATATTCCAGCGCCGCCATGGTGATCTTCGCCAGATCGGCGGCGGTGGAGTAATGGTTGCTGCTGTGGAGACCGTGGGGATTGACAAACTGGGTGTTCTCGCAGCCCAATTCTGCGGCGCGAGCGGTCATGCGCTCGGCAAAGGCGGCCTGACTGCCGCTGACCGCCTCCGCCAGAACACAGGCAGCGTCTCCGCTGGAGCTGACGAGCATACAGTAGAGCAGATTGCGCAGGCTCATCTGTTCCCCCGGGGCCAGGTCGGCTTTGGTGGAGTATTCCGCGCTGGGGTGGTCATAGAAGCTGTCAATGGCGCTCTGGGTGACGGTGATGACCTGATCTAGGTCATCGTAGGTTTCCAGCACCAGGAGGGCTGTCATGACCTTGGTGAGACTGGCCGGTTCGAGAACCTCGGTTTCGTTTTGTGCATAAAGCACGGTGTTTGTGTCCAGGTCAAATAAATATGCTGCATAGCTATTAAGCGTGGGGCCGTCTACGGTGGAAATGCTGTCTGCGGCCAAAGCAGAGGTGCAAAAAATTGTGCAAAAGTGCATAATTATCAGCAGAGACAAGATTTTTTTTACTTTCCCCATACAAAAAAGCCTTTCTTTGTGCTATAATGTAACAAAGCGTCAAAACTGTATTCTGGCGCATCAGTTCCTCCTTTAGTATAACAAACTGAGGTGGTCTGTGTCAACATTATGTCAACAAAAATGCTGCACCAGAGGACGTTTCATTGTAATGCACCGTCAATGTGACGAGAGACGTAACTTATAGGAGGTAATGCAAATGAAAATTCTGGTTGTCGATGACGAGAAGGTCATCGTAAAAGGTATTAAGTTTAATCTAGAAAATGATGGATACGAGGTGGATGTGGCTTATGACGGCGCAGAAGCCGTGGAAATGGCGCAGCAGACGGAATATGATCTGATTATTCTGGATATTATGATGCCCAAAATGGACGGTCTGGAGGCCTGCATGCATATCCGTGAGACCTCCTCTGTGCCTATCATCTTCCTGACCGCTAAGGTCGAGGATATGGACAAGCTGCTGGGCTTTGAAAACGGCGCCGACGACTATGTGACCAAGCCCTTCAACATTCTGGAACTAAAGGCCCGTGTGCGAGCGCTGCTGCGCCGCAGCCAAGCAGGCAAGGATGACCATGCCGAGAGCCGCGTCACCATCGGCGATATTACCATCGACTCCGATGAGCGCAACACCTACAAAAACGGCAACGTTATTGATTTGACGGCTCGTGAGTTTGACATTGTCGAGCTGATGATGCACAACCCAGGCCGCGTCTATTCCCGGGAGAATCTGCTGAACCTGGTCTGGGGGGCGGATTACTCTGGTGATATCCGTACTGTGGACGTTCACATGCGCCGCCTGCGCGAGAAGCTGGAGGACAACCCTGCCCAGCCCGAGTACGTCCTGACCAAGTGGGGTGTCGGCTATTACTTTAAGGCTTAAGACCGTCTTGCAGCGGCTACAGCGCAGCATACAGCTGCGCTATGCCGCTGCATATCTGGTCGTAACGGTGTTGGTCCTGGTGCTGCTGAACGTCTACCCGCTGTCTTTTTCGCAGGATATGGTCATACGCAGCAAGGAGACCTCGGTGGTCACCAAGGCGGAAATGGTTGCCTCGGCTATGGCGGGTCTGGACCGCCTGACCAACGACGGCGTGGAGCAGGTCGCCAATCTGCTCCGGGATGTCTCGATCAGCCGGATCATCGTCACGGATGAGTCCGGGCTGTCGCTGTATGACTCTGCCAATACCGACAACACGGAGGGCCGGTATGTGGTCTATCCGGAGATCGCCAAGGCATTAGGGGGCAATGACGTGTTCCATTGCCGCACCACAGCCACGGAGATCGAGAGCGTCGCCGCTCTGCCGGTGATCTACCGCCGCATGGCCATCGGCTGCGTGTACGTGGTGGAGAACGACACGGAGCAGGCGGCGTTTTTGCGGGGCATACAGCGCAACATGCGCAACATTACAGCTGTCATTTTGGCGCTGGTTTTGCTGGTGTGCGCCGTGAGCGTGCTGTTCTTCTCCCGGCGGATGGACCGTATCCTAGACGCGATCCGTGTGGCCCGCGAGGGCGACTATAACTACAAGCTGGAGGCTACGGAGAAAGACGAGCTGGGCATCCTAGCCCAGGAGTTTAACGCGCTCACTGAGCGCATCCAGACCACCGAGACTATGCGCCGGCAGTTCGTCTCCGATGCGTCCCATGAGCTCAAGACGCCCCTGGCGGCCATCACGCTCATGACCGACTCGGTCCTGCAAAATGAGATGGACAAGGACACCATCCTCGAGTTCGTCGGCGACATCGGCATGGAGGCCAACCGCCTGAGCCGCATGACGGAGAAGCTGTTGCAGCTCTCTCGTTTGGAGAATGTCACCGAGACGAAGCTGGAGGTGGTAGACCTTGCAGCCACGGTGGAGAAGGTCTTCCGCATCCTCTGGCCGCTGGCCAACGAGCGGGACATCAAGCTAGTCAACCGCATGGAGTCCAACTGTACCGTTTTGGCCAGGGAGGACGATATTTATGAGATCGTCTTCAATGTGGCGGAAAATGGCATCAAATACAACAAAGATGGGGGTACGCTGGAGATACTGCTCTATCGTAAAGAGGACAAGGTAATTATTCTCTTCAACGACGAGGGCGTGGGCATCCCCGAGGATGAGATGCCGCGTATTTTTGAGCGCTTTTACCGCGTGGACAAGGCGCGCTCCCGCGAGGCGGGCGGCTCCGGTATCGGACTGGCCATCGTCCATGATATGGTGGTCAAGTACGGTGGGACCATCAGTGTCGCGGCCCGCCGGGCTGGCGGCACCCGCTTTACAATCACCTTCCCTTGGCATCAGGAGGTGGCGCCATGAAGAAGGTTTGGCTATTGCTGCTGCCATTGCTGCTGCTCTGCGGATGCAGCCATAAGTCGGAAGAGGGCGGCGTGTCTTTTTATTACCTGGCCGCAGAAGTGGAGATCGGCAGCACGTCCGAACTATTCCAAACCGAGCTGCGGCAGATGGATGAGACGCGCCCTTGGAAGGAGCGGGTGCAGCTGTATCTCACGGGTCCGGTGGACGAAAACCTGCGCAACCCCTTCCCGCGCAATGTGACGGTCCGTAGTGCAACGTTGCGGGAGAAGGAACAGGTTCTGGAGCTGACGCTGTCGCAGGAGTACGCCCAGCTGACGGGCATCGGCCGTACCTTGGCCAATGCCTGCCTGACCCTGACTTTGACAGAATACGCTTCGGTGGAGAGAATTGAGCTGCACTGCGACAACGGCGAGGATCTCATGGACGGCAACAGCTATCTGAGCCGGGATTTATTTGAGTCCAAGGCAGAGCAAACCAACAAAGAGTACATCTGCCGCATCTATTTCACCGATGAATCCCAGCGCTATCTGATCCCGGCGCTGCGTAAGGTTGTTGCCTCGGAAAACTTACCTATCTATGTGCTCCATCAGCTCCTGGAAGGCCCAACGGAGGAAGGGTATGTGGCGACGATGCCCCGGGACACGCGGCTGCTGGGCTTCTCTCTGGAAGACGGCATTGCAACGGTGGATCTCTCTGGCGAGTTCATCGAAAACCGTCCCCGGATGGAGCTGGCAGAGCGCATGACCATCTACTCCCTGGTCAATTCGCTGACGGAGCTGGATGGGATTGACCGCGTGCAGATCCTGGTAGAGGGCCAGGCTGTTGACTACTATCAATACATGCGCCTGCCCGAGACCCTGGAGCGCTGCGAAAGTGCGATCGGGCCGGTGCGGACGGGCATCAACGAGTTTGATGCGACGCTGTATTTTGGTTCCTGGAGTACAGAGTTTCTAGCAGCGGCGCCGACCCGTATCATCCGTGATGATACCCGTTCCCAGGGTGAGCAGATTGTCCGTGCCCTGCTAGAGGCCGAACCTGTCAACGGACTGGTCAACCTCATGCCGGAGGGAACCAATCTGCTGAGCGTGGACACCATCGAGGGCGTCTGCTATATCGACCTATCCAAGGAGTTTGCCAATATCCCCGGCGGTTTTGCCGCTGAGCGGCTGGCGGTCAATGCCTTGGTAGCCTCTGTCTGCTCCATTGAGAGTATCTCCTCGGTGGTCCTGACCATTGAAGGCGGTTCAGTGACGCTGCCCAACTTTGACCTAAGCGAGACATTAAGACCACTCCCAAGCTGGTTTTTCCCCGCATAAAACGCAATTTGAGGTGTTATAAATGAAAAATCTGCATCCCGAGACCATCTGCCTCTACGGTGGCTATGCCCCCCAAAATGGGCAGCCGCGCCAGATTCCCATCATCCAGAGTACGACCTACAAGTATGAAACAGCCGAGGACATGGGAAAGCTCTTTGACCTGGAGGCAGATGGATATTTCTATACCCGCCTGCAAAACCCTACCAATGATGTAGTAGCCGCCCGCATCACGGCTCTTGAGGGTGGTGTGGCAGGCATGCTGACCTCCTCCGGCCAGGCTGCAAATCTCTATGCCATCGTGAATATCTGCAATGCCGGAGACCATGTGGTCTGCTCTGCCTCCATCTATGGCGGCACCTTTAACCTGTTTAGCGTCACGCTGCATAATCTGGGCATCGACTTCACGTTTGTCGACCCTGATTGCAGCGAGGAAGAGCTCAACGCGGCCTTCCAGCCCAACACGAAGGCTGTCTTCGGCGAGACCATTGCCAACCCCGCTCTGACGGTGCTGGACATCGAAAAATTTGCCCATGCGGCCCATGCCCACGGTGTGCCCCTGATCGTGGATAACACCTTCGCCACGCCCATCAATTGCCGCCCCTTTGCCTTTGGCTGCGATATTGTCACCCACTCCACCACAAAATATATGGATGGTCACGCCGCGGCCGTCGGCGGCGCCATCGTCGACAGCGGCAACTTCGACTGGTTGGCCCACGCGGCGAAGTTCCCGGGCCTTACTACCCCTGACGAGAGCTATCACGGCAAGATCTATGCCGTTGACTTTGGAAAGGCGGGCTATATCACCAAGGCGACGGCCCATCTGATGCGCGACTTGGGCGCGGTTCCCTCCCCGCAGAACGCCTTTTTGCTGGGCCTGGGGCTTGAGACCCTGGCGGTGCGCATGGAGCGCCACTGCGCCAACGCCCAGGCCATCGCCGAGTGGCTGGAGCAGCACGAGAAGGTCTCCTGGGTCAACTATCCCGGCCTGAAGAGCAGCCGCTACTACGCTCTGGCCCGGAAGTATATGCCCAAGGGCACCTGCGGCGTGATCTCCTTCGGAGTCAAAGGCGGCCGTGAGGCAGCCGTCACATTCATGGATAGCCTGGAGCTGGCCAGCATCGTTACCCATGTGGCCGACAGCAAGACCTGCGTCCTCCACCCGGCCAGCACCACCCACCGCCAGATGAATGACGCCCAGCTGGAAGCTGCGGGCGTCAAGCCCGATCTGGTTCGCCTGAGCGTGGGCATCGAGCACGTCGACGACATCATTGCGGACCTGGAGCAGGCCCTGGCAAAGGTTTAAAGGCAGACCTCTGCACGTAAACTGAAAAAAGCAGGAGAAACCATGTATCTTTTGGTTTCTCCTGCTTTTATTTACGCGAATAGGTTCTGCTGCGCTGTGTGTTGCCGCTTTCGGAACATCTGCGGGATTGCAGTATTTAGACAAACCTGGCACAAGCTCAGAGCGTTTTCTGTCGGGTCTGCTCCATCGGTTGCGCGTGCGCCGCTGAATCAAGAGGAGGCTTCACCTTCATCCAGTTCCCGCGGTAGTAGTAGGCGATGAACATGCCGCCGGTGAGGACCCAGCTCAGAGGGAAGCAGAGGAACAGTATCGTCATTTCGTGCCACATGGCCACGACGGTGAAGATCCACAAAATACGGAAGCCGCAGATGCCGCTGGCGGTCAACAGCATGGGCTTGAAGGTATCGCCAACGCTGCGGCAGACGGCGGAGAAGATCTCGCAGGGGATGAACAGGGCGTAGCATCCGGTGATCAAGCGGATCATCTGCGTGCCGTAACGGATGGTGGTTGGGTCATCCAGGAACAGATACAGCAGATACGGTCCGCCGGTGAGCATGAGGATGCTCAGCGCAAGGTCAAAGATGGCGTTCATGGCCAGGCCGTAGCGGACCGTGGCCTTCATCTGTTTGAGCTTCTGCGCGCCGTAGAACTGGCCGGCAAAGGTGGCGACAGTGGTGCCGAAAGCGCCGCTGGCCATCCAGCACATGGCGTCCAGCTTGGAGAAGGCAGTATAGGCTGCCATGACGTCGGTGCCGAAGGAGTTGATGCTGCTTTGAATGAGCACGTTGGAAATGGCATACGTGGACGATTGAAAACCGGAGGGAATTCCGATCCGGACGATCTGCATCAGAATGCGGCGGTGGAATCGGATCTGGCGCAGCCGCAGCCTGTGCGGGCCGTCGGTCCGCAGCAGGACGAAGAGGACCATGCCTGCACTGACGGCCTGAGAGAGGATGGTTGCCAGCGCGGCCCCAAAGACCCCGAAGTCCAGCACCGCGACGAAGAGCAGATCCAGGACGATGTTGACAAAGCAGGCGCTGACGAGGAAGATCAGCGGGCGTCTGGAGTCGCCGATGGCCTGGAGGATACCCGCGCCGATGTTGTAGACGAGGTTTGGGATGATTCCGACGAAGTAGGTGACGAGATAGCGTTGCGCCTGCGGGAGCACCTCCTCCGGGGTGCCCATCCAGCGCAAGGCAGTGCCGGCGAGGCTGATCCCCAATATGGTCAGCACAGCCCCGCCGGCGATGGACAGGGCCATGCCGGTATGTACCGCCTTGGAGAGGTTCTCGTGGTCCCCCGCGCCGAAGCACTGGGCGATGATTACGGTGGAGCCGCCCGCCAGGCCGACAAAGAAGCCCACCAGCAGATTGATCAGTGTGCCGGTGGAGCCGCCGACGGAGGCCAGAGCCACCTTGCCGACGTATTTGCCGACGACCATGGCGTCGATGGTGTTATAGAGTTGCTGGAAGAAGGCGCCCATTAGAATGGGCAGGAAATACAGCAGCATTTGCCGCCACAGGGGGCGGCCTTTCTGGGCGATAGGCATGGTCACGACCTCGGTATGGTTTTATTTTCGGCCCCGGAACTGCATCCAGCCGCCAAGGATTGCTGTTGCCAATCCCACGCCCTGGCCGAAGTACTGCACCGGGCCAGCCTGGGACAGCAAAGCGAAGACGGTGTCCGCCATGAGCATGCCGCCAAAGAGGGCGGTGGTGACGATGACTGCCGGGCGGTAGAACTGATAGACCAGCAGGCCTGCTGCGACGCCGATGACAGCGGCGGCAGCCCAGATCATCCAGCTCTCCATCCAGG
>CALWWH010000053.1 GCA_944385195.1 uncultured Oscillospiraceae bacterium
CATGCCCCGCAGCTGTCCGGCGATCAGCGCCGCAGCAAGCACGGACAGCATCAGGCGCAGGACTAAGCTCCAATCGGGGCGGTAGTCCCCTACCTCAATGAGCCTGGTAATGGACAGATAGAAGTTAATACCGTGGGTCACGGTAAAAGTCACAAAATATCCCTCAATCCCCCATTTGGGAAGCAGGACAAACAAAAAAATCACGTCCAACATGGATGTAATCGTGTTATACCGCGCCGAGTGTACCTGCTGCAAAAGACCTTTGAGCATTCCGTCGACGATGTTATCCAGATAAAGCAGCAGCACCAACGGTGCAAACTGCCGCAGGTAAATTCCCGCCTCCGCACTGTCGTAAAGCTGCATTGCCAACGAGTCTGCCGCCAGCCATAGGACTCCCCCCACAGCGGCAGCAAAGATCATGCCCCAGTGGAGACATTGACGCAGGATGTGCTGGATCCGCCGCGTCGAGCCAACGGCCCGGCAGTGGCTCAGCTCCGGGATGAGCAGATCCGACACCGCCTGCAGCACGCAGGATGGGAACATCAGGACCGGAAAAACCATCCCGTGGATGGTACCGTAAGAGGCGATGGCCCCCTCCCCCGTAGCCCCGGACTGGCGCAGGCCCCAGGGGATTAGAATCTGCTCCAAGGTGTTGAGGGCCGCCCGCAAGTCGTCGCTGATGGCCACGGGGACAGCGATTTTGAGCAGCCGCTTGCCGATCTTAACCTCAGATCTGTCTTGTACATCCAGGCGATAGAGCAGATACAGCGCCGAAACGCTGATCAGTGTCCCCACTGCGTTGCCGCAGGTAATACTCAGGCAGCCCCGCTCCACGTCAGCCCCTGCCCAGAGGGTGAGCAATGCGGTGGTGGAGACAATGTCAGCAAGTCGGTCTGCAAATTGGATGCCTACCATGCGGCCCACCCGGTCCGTGGCAGTGAAATAGCCGCTCAGAACGCCCCAGATACAGCTCAGGGGCAGCGTCAGGCCCAGAATCCGAATCGAACTGGCCGTCCGGCTGTCCCCCAGCCAGGTCTCAGCCAACCAGGGTGAGAGCAGCATGGTCCCCATACCCACGACGGCACTGGTCAACATGGCATAGCGCAGGCAGGCAGTCATCACACTGCGCACACCGCCCATGCGGCGGTGGCCATACTCCTCCGCCACCAGGCAGGTGGCAGACACACGGCTACCAGCGCTGCCGAGCACCATTGCCAGCATTCCCACAGTGTTTACCAGGCTTAGTAAGCCGATGCCGCCGGCCCCAATCCGGCCCACCAGGTACACCTGGAAGGCCATCGAAACCCCACGCATCATCAGATTCGCACCGGTCAGCAGCAGCGCATTGTAAAAAATCGACTTTCGTCTGGGCATACGCATCCCCTCCGGGACAAGCGTATGAAAAAGAGCCACGCCGTAGAACGAACTACGGCTTGGCTCTTTGTTTGTTACAGGTTATATCCCGGTCCAGAAATAGGTAACACGCTATAGGGAAATTAAAAGCAAAGATTTTATCGATGCGCTCACACAGCAAAGATCCGCCTCCTGGAGACCACTCTTCACTGCGCAGGATTAAGTCTTCTTCTCCAACTGAGCCAGTTTGATCTGACGGCGGTTCTTGACCTCATCGGACATGGGCCGGATATCACCGGCCTTGGTCAGCGCCCAACGGGTGAACATCGGCCCAACGATTTCGTATACCAGGATAGCAAAAAGCGTAATGTTGCGAATCAAGTCGCCCTGTTCTCCGAGCTGACGGGCCGTAATGCACATACCCAGTGCCACACCAGCCTGCGGCAGCAAGGTGATGCCCAGATACTTGCACACCTGGGGCGGGCAATGGGTTGCCTTGGTGGAGAGCCAGGAGCCGGAGCACTTGCCGGCAGAGCGGAAGAGGATGTACACCAAGCCGATGCCCACGATGGCAATGTCGGTGAACACACTCAGCTCAAGCCCCGCGCCGCTCAATACAAAGAACAGTGCAAACAAGGGAGAAGTCCAGCGATCAGCCTTGTTCATCAAGTCCTCAGCCAGCGGGCAGATATTGCAGAAAATCGTACCCAGCATCATGCAGACCAGCAGAGAAGAGAAGCCAACGTGTACCGGTCCGATCTGGAACTCCAGCATAGACAGAGCCACTGTGATGAAGACAAAGGCAATGGTCACATTCAGACGGTTCGTGTTAGAGTGGAACAGAGTCTCCAGCTTCGTCAGCAGCCAGCCCATGATGGCGCCGAGGCCCAGGGAGGCGATGATCTCTACCAACGGCGTCACCAGAATGGAGACCAGATCCGTGGTGCCGCTGACCATCGTCCGCGCAACGCCGAAGTTGATGGCGAACACAACCAGGCCCACCGCATCATCCAATGCGACAACGGGCAGCAGCAAGCTGGTGGTGGGACCCTTGGCCTTGTACTGACGCACAACCATCAGGGTTGCTGCCGGCGCAGTTGCTGTAGCAATGGCGCCCAGTGTAATTGCCTGTGCAGCGGTCAGCTTCTCTGGGATAATCAGGTGGACCACCAGCAGGGCTACGTCGACAAACAACGTCGCTGCCAAAGCCTGCACTACACCCACAATGGCAGCCTGTCGGCCAGTATGTTTAAGTTCGTTCAGGCGAAATTCGTTGCCAATGGAAAATGCGATGAAGCCCAGAGCCACGTCAGAGACAAGGCTCAGCTTGTTCACCGCTTCCGAGCTGATAAAGCCCAAGCCATCGATGCCCAGTGCACCGAGGCAATAGGGGCCGACGAGGACACCTGCCAGCAAATAGGCGGTGACGTCGGGCAATTTGATTGGTTTGAGCACACGGGTCATCATCAGACCCATCAAGAGCGCGATGGAGATAGACAGCAGTGTGGACATGATTTTTCCCTCGAATCATTTTTGGTTGCTGAAAAAGTATACTCCAGCACAGCATAAAATGCAAGGAGCAAATCAGCGTATTTCACAGAAAAAACGACGTAAAATTAGGCAGGGTGGACAAATATATGGGGCATACTGAAACAATGTATGCCTACTCCATCCGTTTGAAACACCGGCTAAACGCAAAAAGATTCCCTTGGGTTTAAAGTGGTCTTAACATCTGAACGCGGGTATATTGCCGCCAATCCCAGGGGGCAAAGCGCTCTGCACATTGGTCCTCCTCATTTATTTTAGATAGAATATCTTCCTGTGTATAAAATGGGGACAGCTGCATGCCAAATCAATGTTTTGAAGGAATTGGAAAGCATGAACGGCTGTGACAGTCCTATGCCGATGCGCAGTAATACGCAAAGCGCCCCCAAGGGGATCAGGGCTTCTGCCCTGACCCCCTTGGGGCTTTTTTCTGCCAGCGGATGGATCCCACCGGCAGCATAGCCGCTAGACAGGATGCCGCTAGTTTAACTCAGCACTTTCCTTTCTGTCCCGGCGCTCCCGGGGTGCCGCATCCCCCATTCTTGGGGAAAAATTCACTGACGGGGAAGTTGATCTTGCTGAAAATGTCGCAGGGATCGCACTCCTGGTCTCCGCAGCCGGCGTCGCAGCACTCCTTGGTAGGGATGCAGTAGTCATAGCAGGGCATCAGCAGCTGGGTGTCCCGCTCGAGGCGGATAATGGAGAACTGGCCGAGGCTGATATACAGCCGGCGGCTATCCCCGGCCGTGACCAGTTCGTCATCGAAACAGTTGCAGATGCAGCCTGGCATGTCGCTGCAGTCATAGTCACAGCGGCGGCAGTCGACGCTCTCTTTCATTTTCGCCGAGAGCAGGATGGGCTCTACCGCCTCCACCACGGCCTGCGGCATACTGCTCTGGGTGAGGTTCTGCTCGTCAAGCGCGCCGATGACGGTCTTGCTGCTGAAGATTTTTGCGCTGCCCTCACCGCCATAGAGCATGACACGTTTATTAAACTTTGCCAAGCCATAGATGGTGCTGGGGCGGTTGGCGCCAATGGTGGCGTCGATAATGATCTTATAGTAATAGGTGATGTCGATGGCATAGAATCCATTGTGAAAGGGAACCGTCTCCACGTCCACAAGGGTGTAGAGCAGCTCAGCGCTGCGGGGACGGACGCTGGTAGCCTGCTCCAGGCAGACCTGGCTGTCTCGTGTCAAGTAGACCCGCAGATCCTCAATGCAGTCCTTGTCACGGCAGGAATCCATAATCTTTTTGGTATGTACGCATACGGCCTCACGGATGCAGCTGTTGTCAAACACCGGTCCGCACTGGTTCATCTCAGCCATAGTATTCTCCTCCTGTGGTCATAAATTGGAATGTCTCCATGCCAGTGTATGCCCCTGACACAAAAGGGTGTGCACAGCCTAGACAAATAACTTGAAATATGGTATGTTATACGAAGTAGACTTGTATAGTGGAGGTAATATACCTATGAGAATCAATGTCTGCGGCGTTGGCTTTGACAACGTCACTATGACGGAGGCCATCGACCGGGCAATGAAAATACTCGGCGGCAGCCAAACCTGCTATGCCGTCACGCCCAACGCGGAGATCGTCTGGGAGGCTATGCACGACGAGAGCCTGCGCAGTCTCATCAATGATGCCTCCCTGGTCCTGCCTGACGGCGCCGGCATCGTCCTCGGGGCGAAAATGCTGGGCACACCCTTGAAGGAGAAGGTTGCAGGCATTGAGTTTGCCGCCCGCCTGATGGAGGCCATGTCCCATTCCGGCCACAAGCTCTATATGCTGGGCAGCAAGCCAGGCGTTGCGGAAATCGCGGCAGAAAAGTGCCTCGAGAAGTACCCTGGTTTGCAGATTGCCGGCACTGGCGACGGCTATTTCAAGGACGAGGCCCTTGTGGTCGGGGCTATCAATTCCTCCGGCGCTGATGTGGTCTTTGTCTGTTTGGGTGCTCCCAAGCAGGAGAAATTCATGCGCAATCACCAGCAGGATCTGAACGTGAAGCTAATGATCGGCCTGGGCGGCTCCCTGGATGGCTTCGCAGGCAATGTCAAGCGGGCGCCGCAGTGGATGATCCGGTGCAATCTAGAGTGGTTTTATCGCCTGCTCAAAGACCCAAGACGCCTGGGCCGCATGATGCGCCTGCCGAAGTTTATTCTGGCAGTACGCAAAGAGGCAAGGAAAAAAGCATGAGAGGCCGTTTGATCGTCCTGGAAGGAACCGATGGCAGCGGTAAATCTACGCAGATGCAGCTGCTGGTGGAGGCGTTGGAGGGAAGGGACTTCCGCAGACTGCGTTTTCCGCGCTACGGCAACCCCAGCTGCGCCCCGGTGGAGCAGTATCTGGCAGGTGCCTATGGCTCCCGCCCCGGCGATGTGAATGCCTACGCAGCCTCGCTGTTCTACGCTGTGGACCGTTTTGCATCCTATAAGGAAGACTGGGGCAACTACTATGAGGCAGGCGGTCTCGTAGTGGCAGATCGCTATACCACCTCCAACGCCGTACACCAGGCCTCGAAGCTCCCGCCAGAGGAGCGGAAGGCTTTCCTCACCTGGCTCTATGACCTAGAGTTCGGCAAAATTGGCCTGCCCAAGCCGGATCTGGTGATCTACCTCGATATGCCTGTGCAGATCGCAGCTGCCATGCGCCGGGGCCGTGAGGAGGCCTCTGGTACCCGCGCAGACATTCACGAACAGGATGAGGCATATCTGCAAGAGTGCCGCCGGGCAGGCCTGCAAGCGGCGGAACTCTTGGGCTGGACGGTCATCCGCTGCGCCAACGGCAGCCTGCCCCGCAGCATTCAAGAGATTCATGACGAGATTATTCAAATTGTCGCCAAATTGGAGGTTGATTGATATGATGGTTGTACTACTAGGGAATGGATTTGAAGAGATTGAGGCTCTTGCAACAGTAGACCTGCTCCGCCGGGCGGGCCTGGACGTAAAAACCGCCGGCATTGGCGGACAGACCGTCGTGGGCGGCCACGGCATCACCGTGGTGGCCGATATGTGCGTCGAGGACGTAGTAGATCCGCCCGAGCTGTTGATTCTGCCTGGCGGATTGGGCGGCGTTGCATCCATGGAGGGCAGCGTCAAGGCCATGGGCCTCATCCAGCGGCAGAGCATCGAGGGCTATCCCATCGCGGCCATTTGCGCGGCTCCTTCCATCCTGGGCAAGCGAGGCTGGGCAGACGGCAAAACCGTCACCTGCTATCCCGGCTTTGAGAGTCAAATGGGCAAAGCTCAGTGTTCCGGTGCCGGCGCCGTGGTCGATGGCAGTCTGATCACCGGTAAATCCGCCGGTAATACGATCCCCTTTGCTATGGCCATCGTGCGGGAATTTTGCGGCGAGGAGGCCGCTAAGTCCCTGGCGCAGAGCATCTGCTGGGCCGAGTGAAACGCATCCATTTTGGTTAAAATAGGACAGGAGGTGACCCATCATGTCCGAAAATAAGAATCTTAATAACAACGATGAGGACCTGGAATCCACCCAACGGGGGATCTTTATCCAGGAGCTGCTGGACAGTGGCAAAAAAAGCAGCGATATTCTCAATTCCCGTACCATGAAGCTGCCCAGCATCCATAATCCCGGGGCCAACGCACAAGAACCGACATCCGACCAGGACGCGACTATGAAATTTACGCCGGCGGAGGAGTCCCAGGATGAAACGGACGAAACGGACCTTGCCAGCTTCTTTGAGGACGGTATTCCCGTCGACCCCATTGAAGAGCGCGCCCGGCAGCACCAGGCGGAGAACATTGATGACCTCATGGGCACTCCGGAGATAGATGGGGAAGAGGATGACATTCTTGGCGAGATAAACACCGGAGCGATGCCCGCTCTCAAGACAGCCATCTATATCATCAGCGTTCTGTTGGGCGCGGTGCTGCTGGCCCTGGGCGTTTGGCTGGCTGCGGACGATGTTTTTGGTCTGACCGGCGAAGACCGGGTCGTCACCATCACCGTGAGCGAAACGGATACAGTGGATTCCGTAGCCGAGAAACTCCAGGACGCAGGGCTGATCAAGTTCAAACCCCTGTTTAAGCTCTATTGCAGCATGACAAACGCCGAGCAGAAGATCGACCCCGGCATCTATGAACTCAACGATTACTTCGACTATATGGCGCTGGTCAACGGCATGATCGCAGGCTCCAGTGTACGCAAAACCGTCACCGTCACCATCCCCGAGGGCTACGAGGTGTCACAGATCCTGCGCCTGCTGGCGGACAACGGGGCGGCAGACTACGACGATCTGTGCGATACTGCCGCCAACTATCCCTTTGACTATGCGTTCTTGGCAGACCTGCCCACCGGCAGC
>CALWWH010000054.1 GCA_944385195.1 uncultured Oscillospiraceae bacterium
AAAACCTGCCCCGCCACACGCCCACCATCTCCTATGGCGTTCTCTATGACCAATTGGGAGCGCTCCGGGACGCCAAGCAGCAGGACGACGCCCAGCTGGTCCAGGCGCTCAAGGCCTTGGGGGACAAGCAGCGGATGCGCATTTTCCGCGCCTTGCAGCGGTCCCCCTGCTACGGCACCGAACTGGCGCAGCTCACTGGGCTCTCCCCCGCCACCATCAGTCACCACATGACCGAGCTGCTCCAGGCAAATCTCGTGACGCTGGAACTCTCCGGGCAGCGCAGCGTCTACCACGTCAATCCCGAGGGCGTGCAGAACCTGGCCGCCGCCATCGCGACACTCAATCACGCGTCGCTCAACTAAATGTAAGGAAGTGTTCCCATGAAGCTGCAACCCGCATTGGTCTTCGGCTCCCATATGGTGCTCCAGCGCCGGGAGCCGATTATCGTCTGGGGCAAGGCCGCCGCAGACGACACCATCACCGTCCAGCTGGGCAGCGACACCGCCGCCGCCGCGGTCCGCCGCGGCAGCTGGAAGGTTTCCCTCCCCGCCCGCGAGGCCGATACCGGCCTGCGCATGACCATCCGCTCTGCCAAAACCGGCGAGGAGATCACCTATACCGACATCGCCATCGGCGAGGTCTGGCTGGCCGGCGGCCAGTCCAACATGGAGTTTCTGCTCAAGTACGACATCGAGGCTCCGGCGCTCATCCCCGCCGCCAACGACCCGCTCCTGCGCTTTTTCGACTATCCGGAGGTCAGCTCCCCCATCGCGCAGCAGCTGGGGCGCTATGAGGACTACGGCTTTTGGCGCAGCTGGAACCCCGACGACGCCCCCTGGTTCTCCGCCGTGGGCTACTATTTCGCCGCGCAGCTGCGCAGGGCGCTGGACGTTCCGGTAGGCATCCTCGGCTGCAACTGGGGCGGCACCATGGCCTGCACCTGGATCTCCCGGCAGACGCTGGAGTCTGACCCGGTGTTCCGGCCCATTTTGGAGCGCTACGACGAGGAAAAGGCCCAGCTCAGCTGGCAGACGTATCTTAACACCCACCTGGCCGCCGTCACCGCCGACCCGGCCCATATGCGGGCCTTTACCGATATCATGATGATGGGCGGCGGGGCCAAGGAACTCATGCAGCTGCTCCCGCCAAAGCCGGACGATGCCCCGCCGGCCCCCCCTGTGATGCTGCGCGGTCCCTTCAGCGAGAACGCGCCCGGCTGTCTGTACGACAATATGCTCACCCAGGTGGCCCCTTACGGCATCCGGGGCGTCATCTGGTACCAGGGCGAGAGCGACGAGCAGAGCGGTTATGAAGCTTTCTACGACGCCACCCTCAGAGCCCTGCGCAGCGACTGGAACAAGCTCTGGGGCAAGGAGCTGCCGCTGCTGCAAGTCATGCTGGCGCCCTTTGACCACTGGATGATGGTCAAGGCCAATCACTACTATGACCTGCGCGCCCAGCAGATGAAATTGGCTGCGGCAGAGCCCGGGGTCTACCTGGCCAACATCATGGACCACGGCTGCGAGGACAATATCCACCCCCGCCAGAAGCGCCCCGCCGGAGAGCGGCTGAGCCTGCTGGCCCGCAAGTACATCTATGGCGAGGACATTCTCGCCGACGCGCCCACCATGCGCAGCGTGGAGTGGAGCGAGGGCCGGGCCGTCGTCCACTTCGACCACGCCGAGGGCCTGCACTGCACCGGCGAAGACATCGCCTGCATCGAGCTGCTCAGCCAGGGCGCCCCCGTCGCTTTTACCGCCGCCATCGAGGGCCAGACCATGGTCCTCTCCGGCCAGGACATCGTCCCCGGGGCCATGAAGCTGAAATTTGCCTGGCAGAACTACTGCATCGTCAACTGCTGCAACGCCGCCGGGCTGCCGGTGTGCCCCTTTATCGCCGAGGGCTAATTCCCCCTTGCCAAATCACGCAATGCGTGGTATGATATCTAAATCAGATATCATACCACGCATTTTATCTCCATAGCAGAGACTCACTGCCGGCCGAAGCCCTCCCCGCAGCATAGAGCCATTGCAGGTCTGTAGATGGGCCCTTGCGCATCATAAAAACCTCTGCTATAATAGACCATTGGCCGCAAGATGGCCTTATCTCCGCAGAAAAGCAGGTATTTTCTATGAAAAACATGATCTCCGTCCGCGGCGCGCGGGAAAACAACCTGAAAAACGTCAACATCGACTTGCCCCGCGACCAGCTGGTGGTGTTCACCGGCCTGTCTGGCAGCGGCAAATCCAGCCTTGCCTTCGACACGATCTATGCCGAGGGCCGGCGGCGCTACGTAGAGTCGCTCTCGTCCTACGCGCGGCAGTTTTTAGGCCAGATGGACAAACCCGACGTGGACCAGATCGACGGCCTGAGCCCCGCCATCTCCATCGACCAGAAAACCACCTCTAAAAACCCCCGCTCCACCGTCGGCACGGTGACGGAGATCTACGACTACCTGCGCCTGCTCTGGGCGCGCATCGGTGTGCCCCACTGCCCCAAATGTGGCAAGGAGATCCGCCGTCAGACCGTAGATCAGATCGTGGACAAGATCATGGAGCTGCCCGTGGGCACCCGCTTTCAGATCCTCGCGCCGGTGGTGCGGGGCAAAAAGGGCGAGCACCACAAGATCCTGGAGGACGCCCGCAAGAGCGGCTACGTCCGCGCCCGTGTGGACGGCAGCATCTACGACCTGGCCGAGGACATCCCCCTCAATAAGAACCAAAAGCACAACATTGAGATCGTGGTCGACCGCCTGATCATGAAGGAAGATCTGGTGCGCCGCCTGACCGACTCCATCGAGATCGCCTCCAGCCTCTCCGAGGGCCTCATCATCCTGCACATCCCTGCCGACGACAGCGAGACTACCTTCAGCCAGAACTACGCCTGCGAGGACTGCGGCGTGTCGCTGCCGGAGCTGAGCCCGCGCCTGTTCTCCTTCAATAACCCCTACGGCGCCTGCCCCGCCTGCACCGGTCTGGGCACGACCCTCAAGCCTGACGCAGATCTGGTCATCCCCGACCGGTCCCTGTCCATCCTGGACGGCGGCATCCAGGCCAGCGGCTGGGCAAACGTCAAGGGCGACTCCATCTCCCGGATGTACTTTGAGGCCCTGGGCAAAAAATACCACTTTCAGCTCAGTGACCCGCTGGAAGACCTCTCCGAGGAGGCCATGGACGCCATACTCAACGGCACCGGCAGCGAAAAGCTGACGCTCCACTACGAGCGCGGCAACGGCAAGGGTACCCTGGAGCAGCCCTTCGAGGGAGTGCTCAACAACATCGGCCGCCGCTACCGCGAGACCCAGTCCGACGGCATGCGCAAGGAACTCGAAGAGTGCATGGCGGAGCTGCCCTGTCCCGTCTGCGGCGGGGAGCGGCTGAGCGACGTGGCCCGGGCCGTCACCGTCGGCGGCATCTCTATCACCGCCTTTTGCCAGATGCCGGTCAATGAGGCGCTGGAGTTTATGAACCGGCTGACCCTCACCGGCGCAGAGGCCGTCATCGCTGAGCAGATCCTGAAGGAGATCCGCGCCCGGCTGGGCTTTCTGCGGTCCGTGGGGCTGCAATACCTGACCCTCTCCCGGGCCAGCGCCACCCTCTCCGGCGGCGAGTCTCAGCGCATCCGCCTGGCCACCCAGATCGGCTCCTCCCTGGTGGGCGTGCTCTATATCCTCGACGAGCCCTCCATCGGCCTGCACCAGCGGGACAACGAGAAGCTCCTAGCGACGCTGCGGCAGCTGCGGGACCTGGGCAACACCCTGATCGTGGTCGAGCACGACGAGGACACCATCCGGGCGGCCGATCACGTGGTGGACATCGGCCCCGGCGCCGGCGTCAACGGGGGCTA
>CALWWH010000055.1 GCA_944385195.1 uncultured Oscillospiraceae bacterium
GTACTTCTCGATGAGGGCCTCATACATGTCGCACAGCCTGGCAAACAGGGCGTGGACGGCCTGCTGCTGCTCCTCATCGATGATGGCCACGGCGGCGTTTTCAAAGTCCATGAAGGAGATCAGGCGCTCGAACATGCCGTTTTGGAAGGTGACGCTCCGGGCGCGGACGCTGTCGTTAAAGGGGGAGTTGATCTTGCAGCCCTCCCAGTCCAGGGCCTCGATGTCGGGGAAATGGATGACCTCGGGCCAGTCGTTGACGTCCTCCAGGATCGGCGAGCCGGGCTGGACCATGGAGCCGCCGGCGGTGGGGATGAACACCCACTGCACGCCGAACAGGTCCGGGCCGCCCTTGTCCTCCAGGGGCTGGACGGGGCCCAGGTCGCGGATCTCGGCCCGGGCGATGTGGTCAGGGTTGGTCCGGGGTTGGATGTTGACAATGTCGTTGGTGGTGGGGAACCAGAGGGCGGAGCCGTCGCGGCTCAGGGCCCGGCGCAGGTTCTCCCTGGGGGTGATGGGGGTGGCATAGCGGAGCGGCGGCTTCATCTGCACCGGCTCCGTGGGGGCGATGTGGGTGCCGACAATGGTCAGTTCAGCGGGGGAGTAGGGGATACGGGACATGGATGGGACCTCCTTTGATGATTGGGTATACGATGTGAATGTTACAGGTTTCCTCGGAATTGCAGCTGGTACAGGTCTGCATACAGACCGCCGGCGGCCAGCAGCTGCTCGTGGCTGCCCTGTTCGACGATGCTGCCGCCGGCGACGACGGCGATCTTGTCGGCGTTTTTGATGGTGCTCAGGCGGTGGGCGACCACCAGGGTTGTGCGGCCCTTGCACAGCTCGTCCAGGGCCTGCTGGATGAGGATCTCCGTGGTGTTGTCCAGGGCGGAGGTGGCCTCGTCGAGGATCAGGATGGGCGGGTTTTTCAAAAACACCCGCGCGATGCTCAGGCGCTGCTTCTGCCCGCCGGACAGGCGCACGCCGCGCTCGCCGATGACGGTGTCGTAGCCCTCGGGCAGCTGCATGATGTACTCGTGGATGTTGGCGCGCTTGGCTGCGTCGATGACCTCCTCCTCGGTGGCATCCAGCCGGCCGTAGAGGATGTTGTCCCGGATGCTGGCATTGAAGAGGTAGATATCCTGCTGCACGATGCCGATGTTGCGGCGCAGGGAGGAGAGGCTGATCCGGCGGATGTCGCGGCCGTCGATGGTGATGCTGCCGCTGCGCAGGTCGTAGAAGTGGGGGATCAGGTGGCAGATGGTGGTCTTGCCGCCGCCGGAGGGACCCACCAGGGCGAAGGTCTTGCCCACGGGGATGTCCAGGTTCAGGTTGGTCAAGACCTCTTTGTCGCTGTCATAGCCGTAGCAGACCTGGTCAAAGCGGATGTGGCCGTCCATCTTCGCCACGTCCACAGCCCCGGGGGCATCTTTCTCCGGCTCGGCGTCCATGATCTCCAGGAAGCGCTCAAAGCCCGTCACGCCGGACTGGTACTGCTCCATGAAATTGATGAGCGTCATGACCGGCTGGATGAACAGGTTGATGGACACCACAAAGGCCGAGTAGTCGCCGAAGCTGATGCGGGCATCATAGAGGAACAGGCCGCCGGCGATGAGCACGATGACGTTAAAGATGTCGGTGACGAAGCTGGTGCTGGAGTGGAACTGGCCCATGGCGCGGTAGGCGTCGCGGCGGGCGCGGATGAAGGATTGGTTGCCGACCTCGAACTTCTCGCTCTCCTTCCGGGCGTTGGTAAAGGCCTTGGTCACGCGGATGCCGCTGATGCTGCTCTCCAGGGCGGCGTTGATCTGTGCCACGGACTTGCGGCTGCGGGCGTAGGCGTCATACATGCGCTTGCGCATCCGCAGGGCCACGAAGATCAGCAGCGGCACGCAGGCGAAGATGATCAGCGTCAGCCAGGGGTTGATGCTCAGCAGGTACAGAAACGAGATGACGATAGACACGCTGGAGATGAGGATATTCTCTGGCCCGTGGTGGGCCAGCTCGCTGATATCCATGAGGTCATTGGTCATCCGGGACATGATCTTGCCGGTCTCGTGGTTGTCAAAGTAGCTGTAGGGCAGGCGCTCGAGGTGGTTGAACATATCCCGGCGCATCTGGGCCTGCATCTGCACGCCCATCATGTGGCCCTGGTACTGAATGAAGTAGTTGAGCAGCATCCGGCAGAAGTACAGGCCCAGCAGCGCCAGGCCGGCCCAGATGATCATCTGGTAGCTGCGGTTGGGGATGAGGTCGTTGAGCATGCTGCGGGTGACCACCGGGTAGACGATGCCGATCAGGGCCACGAGCAGCGAGGCCGCCATATCCAGGATGAAAATGCGCCTGTGGGGCCTGTAGTAGGCGATGAAGCGTTTGAGCAATTGAGATCCTCTCCTTTTCTGGGAGTATTATAGCATAGGCCGTCGGATTTTGACAGTGTCAAAGTGGGACATTCAAAAGGGCAAAAGAAAAAACAGACCAAAAGCGGCGCCTTTGATCTGTTTCATTCTTCGTAGCCTAGAGCGGTCACACCGCGCGGGTGACCTTGCCGGAACGCAAGCAACGAGTGCAAGCATACACATGGGTGGGCGTACCGTTTACGACCGCCTTGACGCGCTTGACGTTGGGCTTCCAGGTGCGGTTGGAGCGACGATGGGAGTGAGAAACCTTAATCCCAAAGACAACGCCCTTCCCACAGAAATCACATTTGGCCATTCACTGCACCTCCCAGCCTTGAACAATTCTCATTCAAAGGACTTGAACGAACCGTCTACCATAATAACAGACGCGGGGCAAAAAAGCAACTGTTTTTTTCTGAGAACTTATTTTTTATTTGTCTGTTGCCAAAGAAGGCTTGTTCGCGTATAATGAAAACCGGCAAGCCAACACAACACGAAAGGAGGGCGCCCCCGTGTCTACGTATTCCGTTCTATTGAGCAACCTTGTAGAGGAGTTCAAACTGAATGTGGTCTATCAGGCGTCCGATTACAATCGCATCCGCGTCACGGTGGATGATGTCAACCGTCCGGCGTTGCAGCTGGTGGGATTTTACGAGCACTTTGAGCCTGCGCGCCTGCAAATGATCGGCATGGTCGAGTTTACCTATCTGGGCGGCCTGAGCGCTGAGCAGCGCTACTCGGCGTTCGACCGCTTTTTCTCATACAAGTGTCCTGCCCTGGTCATCTCCCGCGGCCTGAAGCCCTTTGTCGAATGCCTGGAGACGGCGCAGAAGCACGACGTGACCATCCTCAGCTCTGACGAGCCCACCGCGAGCTTGCTCTCGGCCATGATTGCCCGGCTGAAGGATGCCCTCTCTCCGCGCATCACCCGCCACGGCGTGCTGGTGGAGGTCTACGGCGAGGGCCTGCTGCTGCTGGGCGACAGCGGCGTGGGCAAGAGCGAGACGGCCATCGAGCTGCTCAAGCGCGGCCACCGCCTGATTGCCGACGATGCCGTAGAGATCCACAAGACCGGCGAGCACGGCCTGGAGGGCACCGCCCCGGAGCTCATTCGCCACTATATCGAGCTGCGCGGCATCGGCGTCATCAACGTGGCCAAGCTCTACGGCATGGGCTCGGTCAAAAACTCCACCGCCATCGATATGGTCATCCATCTCGAGCAGTGGAACGAGACCACCACCTACGACCGCCTGGGCATCGAGGATCAGCATACCGAGATCCTGGGCATCGACGTGCCGTCTCTGGTCATCCCCGTCAAGCCGGGCCGCAACCTGGCCGTCATCCTCGAGGTTGCCGCCATGAATAACCGCCAAAAGCGCCTGGGCTACAACGCCGCCCAGGAGTTTGCCGAGCAGATCAGCCGGCATTTTGAGGAGTCGATGGGATAAGCCCGGCGGGGCCGGGCGGCGCGCGCCAACAGGGGCTTGCGCCGCAGGGCGAACGCAAATTGCGGGAGAAGCCACAAAAGTGGCTTCTCCCGCAATTTTGTGCCTTTGGGGCGGCTCGTCCGGCGCCCGGCGGGGCCTGGGGGCTTTATCCCACCAGCAGCGACGGGTCGGTCAGCGTGCCGTAGCGGTAGACCTCCAGATGCAGGTGCGGCCGGGAGCCGACCTCCAGCATGGCGCTCTGACCCACGGCGCCCAGAACCTGGCCGGCCTCGACCTGGTCCCCGGCGCTCACCGCCGGGACGGCGGTGAGATTGGCGTAGAGCGTGCTCCAGCCCTGCTGGTGCTCCACGGTGACGACGGTGCCCAGATAGTCGTCGTCATAGACCGCCGTGACCGTGCCGTCCATGATGGCGCAGACCTTTGTGCCCAGGGGCGTGGCGATGTCTACGCCGTTGTGGGTGCGCCAGTCGCCCATGGTCTCGTTATAGGCCAGGGCCTCGACGCTGTAGACGGCGATGGTCTCGCCCTCGACGGGGTCACAGACCTCCGCCGCGGCGGGCGCCGGGTCGAAGGACACCGTGGGGACGCTGTCCTGGCCGGCGGTGGACGGGGCCTCCGGGTCCTCCGGATCATCGGGCGTGTCGAGCTCGTCCGACTGGGGCGCCAGGGTAGATGGCTGGGCCGTCGCCGGGACGCTGAGGCTGGACTCCTCTACGTCGGTGGCGTCGCTGAGGGTGAAATAAAACACCAGCGCTGAGACGCCCACGGCCAGAATGCAGACGGCCAGCGCAATGTAATAGCCCTTGCCGTCCAGGAATTTGCGGAACGTTTGCTTTTTCTGCATGGTTTCATGCACCTCCGAGGCTAGTATGGACGTATTTGTGGGAGATTATACCATTGCACTTTCCGGAAAAAACCAGTATACTATCCCCAATAGCAGTTAGGAGGCGCAGGCATGAGCAACGAAGCCCATCTGATCGAAACACAACTGAGCACCCGGGAGATCTTTGACGGGAAAATCCTGCATGTCAAGCTCGATACGGTGAGACTCCCCAACGGCGCCACGGCCAGCCGCGAGATCATCCGCCATGTGGGCGCGGTGTGCATCATCCCGCTGACCGCGGACGGCCAGGTGCTGGTGGAGCGGCAGTTCCGCTATCCCATGAACGAGGTCATCACCGAGATCCCGGCGGGCAAGCTGGACAGCCCCGACGAGGACCCGCTGGCGGCCGCCCGGCGGGAATTGCGGGAGGAGACTGGCGTCACGGCGGACAAATGGACCTGTCTGGGTCCGTTTTATCCCGCCGCGGCTTACTCCGACGAGCGCATCTGGATGTACCTGGCCGAGCAGCTGCACTTCGGCCAGCAGGAGCTGGACGAGGACGAGTTCCTCGGCGTGAGCACCGTGCCCTTGCAGACGCTGGTGCGGCAGGTCCTGGCCGGGGAGATCCCCGATGCGAAGACCCAGACGGCCGTCCTGCGCGTCTGGGCCCTGCGGCAGCCATAAAAATCCAGTCCCCGTCCGGCAAACCGGACCGCGGCAGCAATACCCCCTGATGCAGCTTTGCGTTTTGTGCATCAGGGGGTATTGCTATGGGCGGACCATCGCAGGCCCCGCCATTGCATACATCTAAAAATAGTCAGTTAAGTCCGAATTTGTGTGTAAATGGCTTTAGGCATAACAGGCAGGAGGCTGCCCAAGCCGCTTGTCTTCCCCACAGGGGCCTTGACAGTGCCGGACATATGTTGGTTTGGCGATTGACATTCTGCCTAAAGGTTAAGCCTTTGACGCATTGCCTGTGCTTTGCGCTTGCCGCGGTACAGCCTTTGCCACAGCCATGCGATCAGACAGAGCGCCAGCGTCCCGGCGGCGTAATATTGCGCAAACGGCGGGAAATATTCGGTCACATCCGGGGTGAGTTCTTTTCCGCTGTAATATCTGCGATAGTCCGTATCAAGGAGCAGTTGCCGCGCCCGAAGACGAAGTATCCACGGTTGGGGCGCTGTCCGGATCGCCCGAAGCAGCTGCGTCTGGGAAAGATACCCGCGTTTTATCTCTGTTTGTGCTTGCAAAATATCCGGGTCCTGCAGCGATATCTCCCGCCATCCTGCTCTGACGGGCTGTCCGTCGCCGGGGCTGCGAATATCTCCGGCGGTTCGGTCAGGGTCAGCGCTGTCCAGGCACCGGACGAATCATAGGAACCGTTTTGATACCGTTCTTCCTCCGGATAGGTCAGCGGAAAATATACCGCAGGGCAGACGAGCGCCGCCAACAGCAGCGCCGCTGTGCCGATGAGCCCACAGACCGGTGCCCACAGCAGCGTCCGCGCCTGCCGCGCCAGCGCGAAAACGACAACGCACAGGCAGAGCGCGAGGACAAACGGCAGCCATGGCGCGATCAGACAGGGCGTCTCCGGGCGCAGCAGCGTGAAACGCTTGTGCCACGCGTGCAGAAGAGAGGGCAGTTCGTACAGAGGAATGGTCATATGAGCACCTGTTTCAGATATTAGAATAAGGTGGATACCAAATGCTTGTTTCAACAATGTTGTACAAAATCGTAACATATTTGTCAATATAAAAATAGTCACGTTGATTTCTTCCAATTCCTGCGGCGGATGAAACCGGCTGTGCGGCCAGACATTGTCTTGTAAGAAGCGGCGGCGATTGAGCCATATTAAAAGCGGCAATGAAGTCGAAAAACGGGGGGAGAGAGATGAGGAGAGTTTTCATTTCCGTCTGCCTGGCCTGGCTGCTGGCGCTCAGCGCCGCCGCTGCGCCGGAGACCTTGGTACCGGTGGGGCGCTGCGTGGGCATCACCCTGGCCACGCCGGGGCTGTGTGTGGTGGGCTTTGCGGAGGAATCCGCCGCCCAGGAAGCAGGGCTGCGGGTCGGGGACTGCCTGGTGGCCATTGACGAGGCGGTGGTAGAGTCGCCGCAGGACATCAAGCCGCTGCTGAAGGCGGGGCAGACGGTGGTGCTGCGCGTCCTCCGGGAGGGGCGCGAGAACAGCTTTACCGTCCGCGTCCCGGACGACGCCACGCTGGGGATGCTGGTGCGCGACGGCGTGTCCGGCATTGGGACGGTGACATTTTTTGACCCGGAGACAGGGCTCTTTGGCGCCCTGGGCCACGGCGTGAGCGATGACGGCGTGACCCTGGTCAGCGGGACTATCGTCCCGGCCACGGTGGTGGAGGTGGTGCCGGGCAGGCCGGGCCATCCGGGGACGCTGCGGGGCGCCTACGGGACGGCGTCCATCGGCACGGTGGAGAAAAACACGCCCGCCGGCATCTTTGGCTACGCAGATCTGCCTGCCGAGGGCGCTCAGATGCCGCTGGGTGAGCCGGCGCTGGGGGCAGCGAGCATTTTGACCAACGTCTGCGGCGACACGGTGGCCGAGTATGAGGTAGAGATCCTGGACATCGACCCCGAGGCGCAGACGCGCAATCTGCTGCTGCAAGTGACCGACCCGGCGCTGCTGGATATCACCGGCGGCGTGGTGCAGGGGATGAGCGGCAGCGTGATCCTGCAAGACGGTTGCATCGTGGGCGCCGTGACCCATGTGCTGGTCAATTCGCCGGATATGGGCTACGGGATCAGCATCGAGCACATGCTCGAGGCAGCGACATAAAAAGCAGGCTCCCCCGGGGCATTTCCCTGGGGGAGCCTGTGAAATTTGTTTTAAAGCATTCCAAGTTTAAGCTTTTGATCCAATTCCCATAGAGCGACTTTGTTGCTGTCATATCTCAGCCTTTGCATTGCAGTAGAATATGCTACCCATTCCAACACTGTATGTTCTTGTGAAAGAGAAAGATCGTCATGGACAACCTCAACAGCAAAGGAATACTCAGGGATGACAAGGCAATCCTTGCCCCACAAGGTCCTTTGGGAAAAACACGCGGTTGAGATACTGCACGTTGTTTCCAGCCGGGTGAATTTCTCCTCCGGCAGAATCCCTGCCTCTTCAAAGGCTTCCCTTTTTGCAGAAGTTAATACAGTATCATCTTCGGTTTCTCCGCCGCCGGCAATAAACTGCCAGAAATCCATATCACTTCGTTTAAAAATACAGTATCGTATCTGGCTTGCCCTCTTGTACGGCAAAACCAATACTTGATACTTTGCTCGCATCTTGACCTCCGCAGATTCCCAATTGCCTGCCTGCGACTTAGTATAAAACTTAGCAGCCGCCGGACTTAGCAGATACTTTTTCAGCCCAAGGCTTGTCCCTCATGGCAGCTCACCATGGCAGCTCCCCCGTGCCGGGGGCCTAAAAACATACCACGGTACGCCGCGCAGGCGGCGTACCGTGGTGCAGCTTGCTTTGAAAGTGACCCCGCTGGCGCACAAGCCGGAATATGGGCCTCAGCCCTGTTCTTTCAGGAGCTTCTCGCGCAGCTGGACCAGGTAGATGATGGCGTCTGCCGTGCCTTCGATGCCCAGGTAGCCGGTGTCGAGGCAGAGGTGATAGTTGTCTGCGGCGCCCCAGTCGCCGTGGGTGAAGAAGTTATAGTAGTCTGCGCGCTGCTTGTCTTTTTTGCGGATGGCTTTCTCGACGTTGCCCTCTACCGGGATGTGGTAGATGTCCGGGTTGGCGATGACACGAGCCTTGCGGAAGTCCATGTCTGCGTGGATGAAGAGGTCTACCACGTCGTTGCGCTGGCGCAGGACATAGTCGGCGCAGCGGCCGATAAAGACGCAGTTATCCTGGCGCGCGGCCACACGGATGGCATTGAACTGGGCAAAGGCCAGCTGCTGGTTGATGGGCAGCATATCCCCGCTGGGGATGGTGCTCATATACATGCTGTAGATCAGGGAGCTGCCGGGATGCTCATCGAAGCGGGAGACCGCTGCGGGGCTCAGGCCGCTGGCCTCCGCCGCCATGGTCAGGATCTCGTTGTCGTAAAATTTGTAGCCCAGACGCTCTGCTACCAGCCGCCCGGCCATACCGCCGCCGGAACCAACCTGTCTGCCAATCGTAATAATCATAATACCCCGCCTTTCCGCATTTGATGTGTGTTGCTTGGGGGAAGTTTCCCTACCCTTATGATATCAGATTTGAACATAAAATACAATGCTACCTTAAAAAATTTTTAGTCTTTTGCTATCTTGCACAATAATTGCGGTGCATTTTTGGTGAGGCTCACAGCTAAAAATCCGTCATACTGCACAGGCAGAGGTCGGGTTTTCAGTCGGTTCTGCCAAAAATGGTAACGATTTGTAGCTATTTGTTGCTTTTTTCCGGGGAATATGCTATGAATATGCTGATTTGAGTGCCATGCGGAAGGAGGCTGTGCCGATGAGACGACTGGGGGCATGCTGCCTGCTGCTTTTGCTGCTGTGCGGCTGTGCCGGGGCTGCGGTCTGCGCCGTCGAGGAGGGGGAGAACAGCCTGCGGGCGGTCTGCGAGGCCTACAGCGGGGAGCGCAGCGCGGAGGTGAACGTCGGAGACAACGCCTGCATCAGCATCCAGTGCGGCATCGAGCCCAAGGAAGGCAGCCTGGACATCCTGATCTGCGACTCCGAGGGGACGGTTGCCTATGAGGGCCAGAACGTGGCAGAACAGATGAGCTTTGTGGTGCAGCTGACTGCGCCGGGGGGATATACCATCAGCGTCGATGCCGACCAATTTACCGGCAGCTACAGCTTCGACTGGGAGACGGTGGGCGCAGCGCCCTGAGGGCCTTGGTATGGGACCGGCGCGCTGTTGCATCTGCGGCCCCATTGCGCTATCATAAAATAGACTGTTACATAGAAAACTCACCCTGTAAGGAGGCTTCCCATGTCCATACTCCACACCCTGTGGCCCATGGCCTTTCGGATCGAAAAAGGCAACGTCGGCTCCTTCGTGGTCCGGCTGATCGTCTTCGGCGCCGTCTGCGCCGTGGTCAACTGGTTCATCGGCCTGCTGAGCGGTATCTTTCTCATCGGCATTCTCTTTGGTCTCCTCGGTTCGCTGCTGGAGCTGTACAGCCTTGCCGGCATCCTGCTGTGCATTCTGGTGTTTGCAGGCATACTGAGCTGAGGGCAGCATCCGTATCTGCGGGCGGCTCAGGGCAGCCCTTGACTTGCGTTGTAGGAGAGAATCGTAATGAGCATTGCAGAAGTATTCCCCAAAATCCTGGTCCTGTTTGTGATCATGGCCATTGGCTTTATCGCCAACAAGTGCAGGGTTCTGAATGTGGAGGCCAACCGGATGCTGTCCAAGCTGGTCATTTCCGTCACCTTGCCGGCCTATGTGCTGGGCAGCGCCATGGACAGCCCCTCGGCCTCGGCGCAGAGCATGCTCTTGACGCTGGGCCTGTCCTTTGCCCATTACATCTTTCTGTTCCTGGTGGCCGCCTTCCTGCCGAAGCTGCTGCGCATTCCCCAAGGCCAGGCAGGGACGTACCGGTTCATGTTCTGCTTTGCCAATACGGGCTTTATCGGCTTCCCGGTGGTCTCGGCGATCCTGGGCCAGGAGGCCGTCTTCACCGCCACGCTCTTTAACCTGCCCTTCAATCTGCTCTGCTACACCGTCGGGGTGGGGATGGTCAGCGGCGGCGCCGACGGGGCAAAGCTCAGCCCCAGGCTCTTTCTGACGCCCACGGTCCTGGCCAGCCTGGCGGCGGTTGTGATCGCCCTGCTTCCGATCTCCTGGCCGGGAATGGTGGTCAGCACCTGCCAGACCCTCGGCGCCGTCACGACCCCGGCGGCGCTGCTCATCATCGGCTCCACCATTGCCGGGATGCCGCTGAAGAACCTGACCGGCAGTCCGCGGCTGTATGTGATGGCCTTTTTCCGCCTGGTATTCATGCCCCTGCTGATGTGGGCCGTGCTCAGGCCCGTCCTCTCCGACCCGATCATCCTGGGCGTGAGCGTCCTTCTGGCGGGCATGCCCGTGGCCACCAACGGGACGATGATTTGCCTGAGCTACGGTGGAGACCAGGATCTCATGAGCCAGGGCACCTTCCTGACCACTATCCTCTCCCTTGTGACCATCCCCTTGATGGCCCTGCTGCTGGAACTATAAAACCCATCTGATCAATTGGAGGAGTCAACTATGTTCGGAACCTACATCCCCATCCAAGAGGGCCTGGGCCCCTATACCGGCTGCGTGCGCAGGTCGTTCTATGTGGATGGTGCCCAGGAGGGCGTCAAGATCGCCTGCGACCTCTATCTGCCCGCCGACGGCCAGGGCAAAGCGGTTGAACAAGCGCTCCCACTGGTGCTGCACACCGGTATGGGCGGCCGCCGCAAGGATGAGACCCCGGAGATCACCTTCACCCTCATCGCCAACGGCTACGCCGTCATGCGCTGCGACAACCGCCAGGAGGGCGCCTCCCACGGCGTGTCCAACAGCTTCATGGGCCTTGATCAGGGCGCGGACATCAAGTGCGTCATCGAGTGGTGCGCCGCACAGCCCTGGTGCAGCGGCAAAATCGGCATGCACGGCATCTCCAACAAGGGCTTCATTCAGTGGACCACCGCCTGCAATTTCCCGGAGCACCTGACGGCCATCACGCCGATTGTCTGCAACGCGGACTTTTATTATGTAAACCACCCCAACGGCGTCAACGGCGCGCCCAAGCATATGGGCGGCTTTGGCGGCGGCATCCCCGGCATGCCCCGCAAGCTGCAAATCGGCGTCCCGGTGGACGACGATCCCGCGCCCGGCTATCCCCAGGCCTACAAAGCCGCGCTGGATCGCGAGGGAAAGCAGCTAAACTGGTTTGAAAAGACCAGCCCGGAGAACCAGTGCCGCGACTGGGTTGACCCCGGCCTGGGCTATGCCCCCAGTCTGGTGGATGCGCCCATCGAGTACATCGACCAGATCAAGGCCAAGGGGTATCGGATCCAGCAGTTTGCCGGCTGGTTTGACTCCAACGCCTCCGGGCAGCTGATGGTGCACAATCTCGTCGGGGAGCGCATCATCGTCGGCCCCTGGAACCATGGCGAGGGCAATACCGGCCACAGCGCCTTTGCCGATGGCTGCCTGGACATGGCCCGGGAGCATCTGCGCTGGTTTGACGATTGCCTCAAGGGCATCCCCAGCCAGCGGCCGCCGGTCACCTACTACACCATCAACGCGCCGGAGGGTCAGCGCTGGCAGGAGAGCCAGGTCTGGCCGCCGGAGGACTGCGTGCAGGTGCCCTTCTACCTGGACGCGGAGGGGGGCCTTGGCCGGACAATCCCCCAGAGCAGCTGCGTCCAATACACTGTCGATGACGATGTAGCCATCTTCGACCCCTGGGGCCGCATGAACACGCTCATCACCCGGGACATGAACCCGGACTGCGACAGCAAAGCCCTGTGCTTTACCACGGCGCCCCTGACCCAGGGGACGGAGCTGACGGGCCACTGCGCGGCGGAACTCTGGGCCAGCTCCACGGCGGAGGACGGCAACTTCATCGCCGTGATCGAGGATGTATCCCCCAACGGCGAGAGCCACTACATCACCAGCGGCTGCCTGCGCGCCAGCCACCGCAGGCCGGACGAGCACCCGGCCTTTGCCAGCGTGGGCGTGCCCTACCACCGCTCCCTGGAGGCGGAGATGGAGCCGCTGGTGCCCGGTGAGCCGGCGTTTCTGGCTTTCTGCATCGATGCCACGTCCTACTATTTCCCCGCCGGGCACCGCATCCGCGTGAGCATTGCCTGCGGCGAGAAGTCGGCCATGCAGCAGCCTGCCTGCGTCGACCTGAACCATCCGCCGGAGGTCACGCTCTACACCGGCGGCCAGATGGCCAGCCGTGTGCTGCTGAGTTTGAAAAAATAAGACACAAAGACCGGCAGCCGCTCTCTTGGCGGCTGCCGGTCTTTCTCTGCCCGCTGCCTATGCCCGCAGCCCTCCCGGTGCGGGGCGGCTCACAGCCCCTGGGGCGTGTGCCGGTACTTGGCCGGGGAGGTGCCGTATTTTTCACGAAAACTGGCGTAGAACTGCTTGGAGCTGCTGATGCCGCACTGGGTCATCAGGGTCTGAATGTCCTGATCGCTGCTGCGCAGCCGGGCTGCGAAGCGCTCCATGCGGTACTGCTGAATGAAGGCCATGCAGTTCATGCCGGTGGTCTGGTGGAAGATGCGGTGGAGCTGGCGGGGGCTGTAGTTGAACTCCCGGGCGATCTGCGCCACGGTGACCGAGGCGATGTGGTCGCGGATGTACTCGGTGATGGAGCTGCTGCGGTCCTGCCGGATGGGGGACTGCTCCTGGGTGCACAGCAGGTCGGCCATTAAAAGCTGGATTGCAGCGGCCAATCGCTGGCGCAGGAAGGCCGGGCGGGTCTGCCACAGGCCGATCAGCTCGTGCAGGTAGTTCTGCCGGTGAAAATACTCCCCCGTGGAGAACAGCAGATGGGCATCCTCCCCCGGCGTGTGTTGGCTGGCCTCAAAAAACTGCCTTAACCGCTCTGAATCCTGCATCAGCGGCCCAAACAGGGGCACAAAATTCGCCTCGGGGATGCGCAGATTGAAGATGATGCACGCATCGCTGGCGCAGACGAGGGCATGGCGGCTCTCGGGCGTCAGCAGGACCACCTCACCCTCCTGGAGAATGCGGATGTCCGAGCCGATGCGGTGGGGACAGCGGCCCCGGTAGACGCACAGAAACTCGTACCAGCGGCGGTCGCCCACCGTGTGCAGGTGCATCCCCACGGGGAAATAGCGGGCATGGCGCTGGATGCTCATCCCCAGGCTTTGCTCGTCAGAGAGCATCTGAAGGGGTGGTTTTGGCCGCAGATCCCCCGCCTGCTCTCCCCAGCCCTGGGGGAGCAGCTTTTCCATCTGGCCGGCATCGCGGATCAGATCGGTCATCGTGACCGCCCCGTAGGCGGCGGTGTATATCTTTTTGAAGGCCTTCTCCTGGGGCGACAGCTCCAGGTCGATGGTTGGGTATGTCATAGGTAATCACCGGGTTTATTTTACCACGCCTGCAAGGGAAACACAAGGGCCGCGGCATAAGCCGCGGCCCTTGAGGCGAGATTGGGTTAAAATTGACGGTTGGGCTTTTCCACGTCCTCGCCGAAGACGGTGAAGTTCAGCAGGCCAGGGGTAACGCCCTGGGGCGCGCCCAGAATGCGGATGCGGACCATGGCTGCGACGGTCGGCTCGAAGGTGCGGTAATCCACCGTCAGGTCCACCTCGTTTTGGGAGGCATCCACGACGGTCTGCCACGCATCCTTGACGCTGGGCTTGACCTCGACGACGTACTGATACGGGCCGGGGAGGATCCCCTCGCGGAGGTTCAGGCCGATGTCCTTCCACAGGATGCGCACCGCGCCGATCTGGAACACACCGCGCAGGCCCACGGTCAGGGCCGGCTCAGTGTCATCTGCGGCCGGCTGCCACCAGGTGTGCAGCGCCTCGTCGGTGGCGTACATGGGAAGGTGGCCGGGGGCGTAAGAGCTGGCGCAGACGGGCTTGAGGATGGTCAGCGGCACCAGCTCGGTGGCGTTGCCCAGCTCGGGCCGCTGCATCATGCCGGGTTTCCACTGGGGCACGTCGATGCCGGTGGCGGCGAAGAGGTTGCCCTCGGCATCGAAGCCTGCCGGGTCCATGCCGATGCGGCGCTCCATGTCGCCGTCGATACAGACCGGGATGGTGTAGAAGACCCAGTAAGTGTCGTTGGGCCCCTTGACAAAGCCGCCGTGGCCGCCGCCCTTGATGAGGCCATTGCGGCTGCGGGAGACGGGGTTGACACTCTGCGGCATAAACTCGCCCAGGGGACTGTCGCTGATGTAGCAGCCCATGGCGTAGTTATAGTACTGGGTGCCGGAGCAGGAGTAGACCAGATGGTAGCGGGCGCCGTGCTTGAGCATCCAGCTGCCCTCGATGAAGCCGATGTTCCAGTTTTCGTTGCAGCTGCCCATGCGCTCCCACCAGTTGTTTTTGTGAAAAGAGATCAGGACTTTGGGCATGGTGAGGAAGTGATTGGGCTGCTTCACATCCAGCTCCGCGCCGAGAATGGCGATGCCCAGGCCGAAGTACAGATAGGCGCGGCCATCGTCATCGGCAAAAATCATCACGTCGCCGCAGTTGATCTCGCGCCCGTCGGGCAGGGTCCATTCCCCCACCAGGCTCCAGGGGCCTGCGGGGGTGGGGGCGGAGTGCAGGGGGGTGCCGTTGGCCGCGCCGACATAGACATCACCGACCTTCTCGACGGTGGGGGCCATGCTGCTGGTGACTTTGCCCCAGGTCTGGTCGTAATGGTACTCCCAATTCACCAGGTCGTCGGAGGAGTAGATCCGGCCGCTGGTGGGATAGAGCCACCACTTGCCCTCGAAATAATAGGGAGAAGGGTCGGCGGTGGCCCGGACATCCTGCTCGCTGACCTTGCCGATGCCGTGGCCGTAGACCTCCTGCATCAGCATGGGGTCGCCGTGGGCATAGCCGATTTCGCTTAGGTATTCTGTTTCCGAAAGGACATGCTTTCCCGCGCGGCCCCAGCGGTCTTCCCGCTGCACCCGGGGGCGCTCACTGCTGCCGGGGGCCGGCATCGGGCCTCGGAAGGATTGCAGCGTGGGGTAGTTGGGAATGACGATGGGATTGCAAAAGGTGTCGTGAATGCTGTACTTTTTCATGGCGATGCCTCTGTTCAGCGGGCCAGGTAGCGGTCCAGGGCGGCCTGCTTGTAGCTGATGCACTCCTCAAGACCAAAGTCATACAGGGCCGCCACAAAGTCGTCAAACTCATCCAGGCTCCGGTCGCCGCGGATGAACAGCGGGACATTCTCCTGGACGTAGGTCTGGATATCGCCATAGGCGCTGGCGAAGTTCTCAGACTCCTCCGCAGTCAGGGCGGTGCCGTCGGGATAGTTGTAGGCGGCGTCGGAGGCATTCTGCCAGGTGGCGTAGGCGTTGGCGGCGCCCTCGGTCAGACGGTCAAACTCTTTCCACCAGATGTAATAGCTGCTGTTGAAGGACCAGAGCCGCTGGTCCATATAGATGGACTTGCCTTCGGAATACTCGTAGGGGATTTCGGTGAAGTGGGGCAGGCCGTCCTCGCCAAAGGTCCAGTCCACGCCCTCCTCGCCGAAGGTCATGATATAGGCCCCTTCGAGGGTGTAGTGGAAGTCGATCCACTTGGCCACCAGCTCCATGACGCCGCGGTCGACGGCGGCGGTGGTGATGAAGAAGCAGTTGTTGCCGCACATCTGGTTGTTGCGGCGCAGGTGGTACTCGTCGCCTTCATTTTTGACCGGGCTGGTGACCGGGACGATGTAGCCGTCGACGCCGGCGGCTGCGGGCACGGAGTCAATGTGGGTCTGGGAGACCATGTCCCATGCACCGAAGGACCCGGTGGCAAAGTCCTCAATGCCGGAGACGAACATGCTGCTGTAGCCGGGGAAATCCTTGTCGATCAGGTCCTCGGAGTACCACTTGTTCATCATGGTCAGATACTCGCGCATCCCTTCGGTGGCGGCGCCGTACTGGACCTGGCCGTCCACCTGGAACCACTCCACGGCGATGCCGTAGCCGGCGGTCATGGAGTGGGTGTTGGCCTCATAGCCGGTGGCGCCAATGCGCATGGCGTTGGGGACGCCCTTGACATCGCGGAAGGCAACGAGCATCTCATACCAGTCGTCATAGGTCTCGGGGGCCTCCAGGCCGCAGTCATCCAGCCAGTCGCCGCGCACAGCGGCGCCGCACCAGGCCGGTTCCTTGCCGGACTGGATGGAGTTAAAGAGCAGAGCGCCGCTGTCGGTGGTGCACTCCCGGCGGAATTCATCGGAGGTGGTCAGCCAGCTCTGGAAGACCGGGGTATAGGCAGCCACGTCGTTGGCGTCGATATAGACCTCGTCGTCGATGGCCTTGTCCACCCCGCCGGCGTAGTTGGTGGGACCGGCCTTGATGATGTCGGTGTAATCCTGAGAGACATACATGATCTGGAACTGCTCGGTGGTGCTCACGGTGGTGAAGTCCACGTTCACGCCGGTGCGCCGGGCGATCTCCTGGACGGAGTAGAGCTCCTGCGGGCCGGAGGCGTAGTTGTTGGTCCAGTTGCAGAAGTAACTGATGGTGGGGTTATCGTCGGCCAGGGGCAGCGAAACGCCGTCGATGGCCGCCTGGGGGACGTAGTACTCGTAGCCATAAGCATTGAAGAGCACGTTCTCATCCGGGGTCTCGGCTGGGGCCTCGTCGGTGTCATCAGGGGTCTGGGCCGGGGCCTCGTCGGAGGTGCCCGCCGGGGTCTCGTCGGGGGTGTCGGCCGGGGTGTCGGTGGACTCTGCCGGGGTCGAAACGGGCTGGCTGGCACAGCCGGCCATCAGCCCGGCCAGCAGCAGCAGGGCCAGCAACAGGGAGAGACTGCGTGCGTGTTTCATGGGAATACTTCCTTTCGTTATGGTAATTTGTTTCCGCGGTGAGATAAAAATACATCCCCGCGTTACAATATCAGTATAGCATAGAAAAGAAAATATACATAGTTGAAAACCCGCCAACAATACTTTAAAATCGGCCCTGTTTGCCTGACAAAAGCGCCCCTGCTGCCGGTGGCAGGGGCGCTTTGGAGGCTTTTGGGAGGCTGTTTGTTCAGAAATGAGTATCCCAGGCGCCGCAGAAGGCGTCGACGGAGCTGACGCCGGTGAAGGGGGACTTGCCCATGAGCTTGTCCAGCGTCAGCCGCAGGGCAGTGTCACCGCTGTGGTAGGCGTTGATGTAGACCGGCGTCATGGGGATGTCGATCAGGTGGAAGGGATTGTTAAAGGAGATGACGTAGGTGGGCAATTCCGGGGCATACCAGGGCACGTCAGGCCCCATGGACATGCTCCAGCGGACGCGGGCGACGTTGCTGGTGGACAGGCCGCCGCCGATGTTGCAGGTGAGGATGACCGCATCGTAGCGGCCCACGAAGTTGGCCACCGTTTCCCGGCGCAGCAGCAGCCGTCCGTCGCCGCCGCCGGACAGATCAGGCATGTCGACCGTAAAGCCGGCCTCCTCGAGCATGGCCTTGAAGCGTCTGGGCACCGCCAGACCGGCCTCGCCGGCGGCGGAATCCACGTGATACAGGCAGATGCGCTTGTACTTCTCCGGGGTCAGGGGCAGAATGTCCCTGGTTTTCTTGACCAGGGTGATGGCCTTGTCCAGCACCTCGGCCTGCTTTTGCAGGTGCTCAGCGCAGCCAACGACGGCCAGAGTTTCCTTCGGGGGCATGAGCGTGCCGGAGGCCTGCTTCTGGGGCAGGTTTAGCATGGCCTTCATGGCCAGAATGCGGGTCAGGGCCTCGTCGATGCGCTCCCAAGTGACCGCGCCGCGGGCGATGCCGTCGCGCATAAACTGGAAATCCTCGTCGATGTCGCGGCAGAAGAGAATCATGTCGCAGCCGGCGGCGATGATGCCGGGGATGAAGTCGGCGCGGCGGACGCGGCCGGTGAGGCCGGCCATGTGCGTGGCGTCGGTGATGATCAGGCCGTTGAAGCCCAGCTGACGGCGCAGCAGGCCCTGCAGCAGCTCCGGGGCCACGGTGGCGGGCAGGATGTCCTTGTCCTCGATGCCGGGGCAGAGCTTGCGGGAGTAGCTGGGCAGCTTGATGTGGCCGATCATGACCATGGGGATGCCCGCTTCGATCATGCCGCGGTAGACCTTGCCGTAGCTCTCATCCCACTGCTGGCAGGAGAAGGTATTGATGGAGTCGGCGATGTGCTGGTCGCGCTCGTCCAGGCCGTCGCCGGGGAAGTGCTTCATGCAGCAGGCCACCCCGGCGTCGTTGGCCCCGCGCAGATAGGCCTTAGACATGCGCAGCACCAGATCCGGGTCGTTGCCGTAGGCGCGGCTGGGGATGACGCTGCTGCGCCAGTTGTAGGTGATGTCCACGATGGGGGCGAAGGTCACGTTGCAGCCTGTGGCGGCGGCCTCTTTGCAGCCGTAGTAGCCCAGCTGATAGGCGTACTGCTCCTGGCCGGTGGCGCCGATGGCTACGGGGTCGCCCAGATAGGTGCCGCCGCCGACGCCGCCATTGCCGCCGTTTTCGATGTTGGAGGCGACGAGGAGCGGGATTTTGCTGCTGTTTTGGGCGCAGAGGTTCTGCTGATAAAGCCGCTCGGCGGGCAGGCTGGGGTAGCGGATGCCGCCAAAGCGGTAGCGGCCCATGAGCTCGCGGGTTTCCTCGTCGTTTTGCGTGGTGAGCATGTTGACAAAGAGCTGGCCGATCTTCTCGTCCTCGCTCATGGAGGCCCTGGTGGCCTCAACCCAGGCGATTTGCTCGTCGCTGAGGTAAAAAGGCTTTGCTTTCAGGTCGATCATGGTGAAATTCCTCCTTTTTTACTGGGCCCAGGGCGGCGCTTGCTGCAAGACGGCTAAAAACGCCTCCATCTGGGCGGGCATCTGGCTGCGGTAGCTGCCGGCGCGGAAGCTGGCGGCGGCGCTCCGGCGCAGCGCGGCCCAGCTCTCGGTCTCCTGGCCGGGGATGATGGGGTAGAAGAGCACGCCGTTTTCCTCGGCGGCCTTGTAGTCGCTCAGGGCGTCGCCAACCTTGAGCACGTGCTCGGGCTCGTATTTGCCGGCCATGGCCTTGCGGATGCACTGGGCCTTGGTGCCCATCTCCTGCCCGGCGATGAAGGTCACCAGCGGGGCGATGCCGCAGGCAGTCAGCTCGCGCACCAGGGCCTCGTGGGGCGTGGCGGAGACGACCACGATGTCGGCAAACTCGCTCAGGGCCTGGATGGTCTCGCGGACGCCGGGGAAGGGCGCGATGCCGCGGACGATGTGGGCGATGTTGGCGTCGACCTCCCGGGACCAGGCGGCCGCCTGCATCAGCACCGGCGCCAGGTCCTGGTGGCTTTGGCTGTAGGACTCCAATGCCGCGGCGCTGAGCACCGGCGTGGCAGAGCACCATTGCTTCAGCGGGCCCAAATCCGGCAGCTGATACCCCCGGGCGATGGCCTCCGGGCGCGCCGCGAGCAGCTCCAGGGTGCGGATGAGGGCGGGGAAGCGGTTGACGCCCCGGGTGCGGGAGTAGAGGTTGACAAACTCTGCGCATTCACGGGCATAGCGGGATACGGTCTGCAAGTTCCAGACGTTGACCGTCGCCGGACAGAAGCACTCCTTGTGCTTAAGCTCCATATTGTCCAGCATACAGCCGTCGGAGTCGATGCAGACGAGGAACTCATGCTGCGGCCGCAGCTGTTCCAAGCTCAGTTCTTCCATGGGGCATTCCTCCTTTGTGCCGATACCTCCATTATAGCATCTTGGGCAGAAAGTGAAATTGCAATTAGAACCGAATGATATTGCGTTTTGTTCGTTTTGGTGCTACGATTAAGCCAAGGAGGCGCAGCCATGAGTTTTGACATCCGCTTTGGACCCTACCGCTTCAAACACACCATAGACCAGGCTCCCGGCCTGGGCAGGGATATGTTTGACGAGCACTACCACACGCAGTTTGAGCTGCTGTATTTCATCCGCGGCAATGCAGACCTCTTCATCGAGGAGCGCCGCTTTGAGGGCGTGTCCAACTGCCTGATGGTGGTGCGCCCGGGGGACCACCACTACCTGCACATCAACGACGCCAGCTGCTATGAGCGCATCGTCATCCGCTTTGACCCTGCGCAGCTGCCCCCCTGCCTGCAAGGGCCGCTTTATCAGCTGGCCCCGGTCTACGACATCCGCGGCACGGAGCTGGCGCGGCTTTTTGCCCGCCTGGACAGCCGCTGTGCCCTGGCCCAGGGCGAACTGCTCCAGGAGCTGCTCAAAGGCTGCCTGATAGAGCTGCTGGTGGTCCTGTGCGCCCAGCAGACGGCGCCCCTGCGCAGCGACATCAACGACCCGGTCTTGCAGCAGCTGGTGGACTACATCGACGCAAACCTGGTCTCCATCCGGGTGCTGGAGGATATTTGCAGCGCCCTGCACCTGTCCCGCTCCACGGTCAACCGTCTCTTTGCGCGGTATATGCACGTGCCGGTGATGGCCTATCTGCGGACGAAAAAGTGCATTCTGGCCCGGGATCTGATCCGGCAGGGGTTGAGCGCCACAGAGGCCTGCCACCGCGTGGGGTTCGCGGAGTACTCCACCTTCTATCGGGCGTATGTGGCAGTGTTTCACCAGCCGCCGGCGGCAATGCGCCGGGACTAGAAACTTTTCTGCATTGGTAGAACAATACCGTCTTTGCACGTTGTATTTGGGGGCAAAGTCTGTTATGCTGGAAAAAAACGAGGAGGGCTTTGTATGAAAATGATCATCCGCGCCGATGATGTCGGCTTCACCAGGGTGCACAATCTGGGCACGTTCGATGCCGTGGACCAGGGGCTGGTCACGTCCTGCGATGTGATGCTCGACACCCCGGGGACCATTGAGGCATTGCAGTTTCTGCATGAGCGGCCCTGGATCTCCACCGGCTGGCACACCCACTTCTGGGGCGCGCCGGTCAGCAATCCCGCAGACGTTCCGAGCATGTACGACGCCGCTACCGGTCATTTCCGCCGGGATCTGGCCCAGGCCGAGGATGTGAGCTTTGAGGAATGCCTGGCCGAGATGCGCGCTCAGATGGAGCTTTGCATCAAGTATCTGGGCCGGACGCCGGACGTGGGCGGCGGGGGCTTCGGCGACTCCCCCTTCCAGCGGGCCATGGGCTACGTCCTCAAAGAGTATGGCCTGGTGACCAATTTCGCCTACGGCGTCGATTTCCGGGCACTTTTTACCGAAAACAAAATTGTCTACACCGACCATGTCGACCCCCGCTGGGCCGGCTGCAAGATCTACATGACCGTGGCCGGGATTGGCACCTCCAACCGCGAGGTCTTCCAGACCGACTCCATCAAGGTCCAGCGGGCCTATGATCCGCTGAAGCTGTGGACCGAGGACGAGGCGGGGCTTGGCCTGCTGCCGGAGGATGCCACCGCCGTCGTGGTCCTGCACCCGGGCTATATCGACTACTACGTGGCCCGGGAGGGCAGTCAGACCCCGGCGGCCTGGAACTATCTGGCCACCCGCGCCATCGAGGCCCACGCCCTGTGCTCCCAGGAGCTGAAGGATTGGATTTATGAGCACCGCATCGAGCTGGTCAACTTCCGCGACGCCCTCTACGGCACCCGGGACTATCAAAACCACCTGCGCCATCTGGGCAGTCCGCTCTGCATGAACTAAAAAAGCTTCCG
>CALWWH010000056.1 GCA_944385195.1 uncultured Oscillospiraceae bacterium
GGTCAAGTCAATTTGAAAGGGCAGTTTCATCTTAAAAATCCTCCTCAAAGAATATTTTTGCATTGTCAAAGCACACATCCCGGACCAGAGCCTTGAGCGTGTCCAGCTCACTGGCAGGGAACTGCCCGTCTTCCACGGCCTCGCCCAGCAGGTCACAGAGAATGCGGCGAAAATACTCATGGCGGGTAAAGGAGGTCATGCTGCGGCTGTCCGTGAGCATGCCCACGAAGCCGGACAGCAGACCCGCTTCGGCGGCGGCGGTCAGCTGCTGGCGCATGCCGGCGATGGAGTCGTTAAACCACCAGGCGCTGCCCAGCTGCATCCGGCCTGGCTGGTCGCGGCAATAGCTGACGGCCATGGTGGCGAACATCTGGGTATCTGCCGGATGAATACCATAGAGGATAACCTTCGGCAGGGCGTCAGCGGCCTCCAATTCGCTGAACAGGGCGTGGTAGGGGTACGGGTCCTGCACCGGGCCGACGCAGTCATAGCCGCTGTCGGGGCCGAGACGGGCAAACTGTTTGGCGTTGGGGTTGCGCACAACGCCGGTGTGCAGCTGCATCACCAGCCCGCGCCGGGCATAGGAGGCCGCCAGACGGCGCAGCAGGTCGCTGCGCAGGGCCAGGGCTTCGCCGTGGCTGAGCGCCTGACCCGCTATCGCCTTGGCGAAGGCTGCGCTGCCGTCTGCGCCGGGGAGGTATTCAAACGTGGAGAAGCCGTGATCCACAGCCTTGCAGCCAGCGGCGGCAAAGCGGTCCAGGCTGTGCTCCAGAGCAGCCAAAAAGGCATCATAGCTGTCGATCGCCATGCCTTCGGATTGAGACAGCAAAGCAACGCAGTCTTTCCAGCCGTCGGCATCGGCCAGCAGCAGCTTGTCGGGACGGAAGGTGGGGCGGACCGTGTAGGGGATGTCCTCGTGGGAGAGTTTTTCGTGCCACTCCAGACGATCCCAGGGGTTATCGGTGGTGCCCAGCATCCTGACGTTCATGCGCGCCAGCAGCTGGCGGGGACGGAACTCCTCGCCGGAGAGCATGGCGTTGGCCTGCGCATAGATCTCGTCGGCGCTGCGGGCGCTCAGGGGCTCATAGATGCCGAAGTAGCGCTGTAGCTCCAGATGGGTCCAGTGGTATAGAGGGCACATAGGCAGGCGGGCAATCACCCCCGCCCAAGCCCGGAACTTCTCCTGATCGTCCCCTGGACCGGTGATCAGATGCTCAGGCACGCCTGCTGCCCGCATGGCGCGCCACTTATAGTGGTCATGGGCCAGCCAAACCTCGGTAATGCTGCGGTAGGGCTGATTTTCAAAGATCTCCCTGGGAGGCAGATGGTTGTGATAGTCGTAGATGGGCATTCCTGCGGCCGCCTCGTGGTAGAGAACCTTGGCCGTGTCTGAGCGCAGGAGGAAGTCCTTGTCCATGAATGCCTTCATACTCAAACCTCCTCAAAGCGCTTCCGATTGGCCCAGAGGCCCAGACCGGGCTGGGGGACAAAGTAGAACCGCTCGCCGTTTATTTCGTTCCAGCCGGGTTGGAGCGTCTCGGGTTTGTAGTAGGCGATGGCCTCGTCGCAGCTGCGCCAGTGATAGCCCACGCTGCGGATTTCCTCCTGGCTCAGATGGCTGGTGCAGTAGGTGATGGTAAAGCGGCCGTCGGCGCTGCCGTGGATCAGGTGGGCCGCAGCGGAATCGTTGGCCCGCAGGTCCGCGTTGGTTTCCCTCTGGGCCAGGATATTGTCGCGGCCGGTGTATCCATACTTGCGGATCAGACCATCGATGGCTTTATCTTCCCCAAAGCGCTGCACGCCCGGGGCTAAGACCACCAGCTCGCCGCCGTCGGCAATGGCCATGCGGGTGCGGTAGACCGCTTTATTGGCCAGCCAGGTGCTGTGGTATTCGCCCGGCTCCATCCAAGCCACAACCTTTGGCAGGGGCTCATCCAGGAGTATGACGTTGCGCTTTTGACTCAGAGCCACCGCCTGCTCAAAAGCGTCCCGCTCGGTGCCGATGAAAAGACCGCAGACCGGGCCATCGCAGACCGTCAGAACGTAGCATAAGGGGAGGCTGCGGAGCATATTCTGTTCGACATAGTCAAAAAGCTTGCGAACGGGGCTGTGGTCCCGGCCCATCATCCGCTCCAGGCCGTAGGCTGCGCCCAGCATGTGGGAGGTGTTGATAAACTCGCTGCCGCCGCAGCCGACGACGATATTTTTTGTATAGTTGGCCATGCCCACGACCTCGTGGGGCACCACCTGACCCACAGAGAGGATCAGGTCATAGCCGCCGTCCAGCAGCGCCTTGTCGATGCGGACCGGAATGGCCTCGGTGAACCGGCCCTCGGAGAGCTCGGCCAGAACCTGGCCGGGAACCTCGCCAATTTGCGTGACGCCGTTGCGCCAATCATGAACCAAGATGTGCTCAAAGGGAATACCGGCGAACATACTGCTGCACTCTTCCCTTGTCATAGGCACGTGCGTGCCCAACGCGGGCAGAACGTCGCAGTCCAGGCCCAAATTGCTGCAATATGCATAACAATAAGAGGCGATCTCTCCTGCGCCGGAGTGGCGGCGGGTTAAGTCAGGGGGCAGCAGCAGCACGCGCTTCGCCCCGGGCAGCAGCTGGGCCAGCGCTTCGTCCAGCGCGGCATGGATGGCGGCGTCGCTGAGCGCCGTATCCTGCCGGGCAATGGTTTTCAGATACATGGGCAGCACTCCTTTTTTTAAGTGATCTTACCTCTATCATACGGATTTCCGGAAAAAAAGCAATTGCTAATCCTGCGGACTTGACCGGAAAACATTGCAAAAATTGCGAATATTTTTTTATGCAATTCTTATTTGACTTCCAGCCTCTGCTAAGGTATCATGAAAGTGGGGACGCTGCTGAGCTTTTGGAGCGCTCCGCGCCATCCGGGTACCAAAGGGCGGCTGAGGATCAGCGCCATTTGCCATATCCTGCTGGCAGACAAACAAAAAAAGGAGTGGATATCATGCGTCGTTGCATCAAACTGTGTCTCTTGCTGCCCGTCCTGCTGCTGGCGCTCTGCGCCTGCCGGAATGCGGCGGACATGGAGTGGGTCTTAGACCTTCCGGAGCCGAATCCTGCCCTGGAAGCTCAGCCGGAGGCCGTCAGCTACCCCATGGCTGAGGTAGACCAGACCATCAGCATCTTGGTTCCCGGCGAGGAGGGCATGTATGAGGTTCTAACTCGTGCAGACGAGTACATAGGCATCCCTGCTGCGTACGAGTTTGTCCCCTGGTCCGGGCTGAGCGGAGTTTTCATCACCATGGCCGAGTCCGGGGACTTTACCGATCTTTTCTACGGCCGCCAGATGATCAGCATCTACACCTATCTCGACTATGGCGACGAGATTGCCCTGGACATGACCGATGCCATCAGCCGCTGCGCGCCCAACTATCTGGCGGCAATCAAGGCCAATCCGATCCTGTCCCAGGTGGCCTTTGACGGGGAATACGGCGAGATGTTCTCCTTTTACCAGCTCACGCAGGGCGAGGGCAGCATCAGCTACGGCCCCATCATCCGCGCCGACTGGCTCGAGGAGCTGGGCATGGAGGCGCCCGACACCTATGAGGACTACCACGAGGTGCTCCTGGCCTTCCGGGACCAATACGCCTGCTCGGAGCCCTTGGCCTTACAGCCCACCGGCGCCATGAGCGGCGACTGGCTGGCCGCGGGATATGGCATCCCCGCCTACACCAGCGGCAGCGACATGGCCACGATCGGCTTCTATATAGACGATGGCGTGGTAAAATACGGCCCTGCCCAGGAGGGCTTCCGGGACTATCTGGCCATGCTGCGGCAGTGGTACGACGAAGACCTCTTCAGCAGCGATTTTGTCACCTGGTCCGACCTTGCGGGGTATGAGAAGATGGTCATCAATGGCCAGACCGGTCTTTTTTACTCGAGCCTGGACCGCGGCTTTGCCCTGGAAAAGAACATCACAGGCGGCGGCCGTCTGGCAGCGATTCCCGACGCGATGCGCTCTGAGGGCCAGGTCTCCCACCTGGGCAGCCAGAGCAATGCCAGCACGGCGGGCGTGAGCTTCTCCGTCTTTGCCGGGACCACCAAGGCCGACCTCTGCGTGCGCTGGTGCGACTTCTGGTATACCGAGTTGGGGACCCAGCTGCGAAACTATGGCACCGAGGAGCCGATTGACCCTGCCGAAATTGACCAGACCAAGCTTTGCAGCTTCCTGCCGGGCTTCGTCGATCAGCAGCTGCGCTTTCTGACCATGGAAGAGCCGGTCCGCGCCATCGTTGACACCTGGCAGCAAAACCGCGACAATGACGCCCGTCTGCCGTCGGATCTGGTGCTGTCGGAGGCAGACCAGCAGCACTTTGCCGTCCTGGCCCAGGGTCTGACCACCGCGGTGACCATCTATACGACCAAGGTCATCGTTGGGGACGAGAGCCTGGAGAGCTGGGAGAGCTATCTTCAGCAGCTCAACGACTATGGCCTTCAGAAGTGCCTGGATTGCCTGAACACGTATTTGCAGAGATGATGGATCAGATGATTCAGACCGAACGGCTCTATCTGCGCCGGCTGCGCCAGGAGGACTTCGGCGCCTTGTGCAAGATCATGCAGGATGAGCAGACAATGTATGCCTACGAGGGTGCGTACAGCGAGGAGGAGGTTCATGCCTGGCTGGACCGCCAGCTGGAGCGCTACGAGCAGCACGGCTTTGGCCTCTGGGCGGTGGTCTTGAAACAGACGGATGAGGTGATAGGCCAGTGCGGCCTGACGATGCAGCCGTGGAAGGGCGGAGAGGTCCTCGAGATCGGCTATCTTTTCCAGCGGGCGTATTGGCATCAGGGCTATGCCACGGAGGCGGCGAGGGCCTGCAAGGAATACGCCTTCCATGTGCTGCAAGCAGATGAAGTCTGCTCCATCATCCGCGATACCAATGTCGCCTCACAGAAAGTAGCGCTGCGCAACGGAATGACGCCGGCAGATATGATGGTCAAGCACTTCCGCGGGGTCGACATGCCCCACTGCCGCTATGTGGTACGAAGGGCATAAAGGATCAAAAGAACACAGGAGGCAGAGAAGCTCGTTCTCTGCCTCCTGTGTTTTCATTGTCTGTAGGTCAATCTGCCCACTCGGCCAGCTTGTTAAGGCCCTCCCGGCTGCCGGAGACAAAGAGAATGTCTCCCTTGCGGAAAATATAGTCCGGGCCGACAGTCTCGGTGAGCTTGCCCTCATTCTCCACGGCGATGATGTTTGCGCCAAACTTGCGGCGGAGGTTCAGCTCCAGGACGGTCTTGTTCAGCATTTTCTGGGAAACCATCAGCTTGGAGATGTTGAGCTTTTCACTCAGCTGGATGTAGTCGAGCATCTTGGAAGCCTCCAGGCGGTGGGCCAGGCGGACGCCCATATCGCGCTCGGGGTAGACCACCTGCGCGCCCAGCTTCTCAAGAATCTCGCCGTGCTCGGCGCTGGCGGCCTTGGAGATGACCGAGGGAATCCCCAGCATGAGCAGGTTCAGCGTGGTCAGCAGGGAGATATCCAGCCGCTCGCCGATGCAGACAACGGCGACATCGCAGTTTTGGATGCCCGTTTCCGAGAGCGTCTTCTTGTCCAGGCTGGTGACGACGAAGGCGTTGTCGGTGTACTCGCGCATCTCGCGGACCTTCTCCTCGTCCCGATCCATGACGATCAGTGCAGCGCCGGTGTGGTAAAGCTCCATTGCCAGGGCCATACCGAAGCGGCCCAGCCCGACAATGCCGTAGGTATTCTGGTCAGTGGCTTTCTTTTTATACATAGTGATTCCTCCTTAGCCAATGGCAATGGTGCCCTCGGGATAGCGGACGCGCTCACCCTTGGTGAAATACCACAAAGAGGCGATGGTCAGCGGGCCCAGACGGCCGATGTACATGATGACGATGCTCAAGATCTTGCTCCCGTCGCTCAGTGCCGGGGTAATGCCTGTGGACAGGCCCACGGTGCCGAAGGCGCTGGACATTTCAAACAGTACGTCGATCATCCGCAGATGGGGCTCCATGATCAGCATGGCATAGCTGCCAAGCAGCACGATGCCGATGCCCAAAAGGGTGATGACGGCCGCCTTGCGGAACGCAGAGCGCGGAATGGTGTAGTGGAACGCCTTTTCGGAGCGGTTGGTTGCGGCGGATTTGATCGCCTGCAGGAGCACAAAGAAGGTGGAGGTCTTGATACCGCCGCCGGTGGAGCCGGGGGAGGCGCCGATGAACATCAGCCCGCACATCAGTAGCAGGCCGGCGGTGGAAAACTCTCCGAGGTTCACCGTGGAAAATCCCGCTGTACGGGTAGAGACGCTCTGAAACAGGGCTTGCAGCCAGGTGACGTCCTCGGTGATCTTCAGCAGCACGGTTCCGGCGATGATGAGCCCCGCGCTGACGGAGAGCACCACCCGGGCGTGCATGGAGAACTTGCTCCAGCGCAGGCGGCTGACCCGCAGCTCACGGATGACCAAAAACCCAATGCCGCCGAAGAAAATCAGGCCGCAGGTGGTTAAGTTCAGCAGCACATCGTCCTGGTAGGGGACGAGGCTGACGCTGCTCAGCTGCTGGCCGGAGAGGCCGAGGTTGTCAAAGCCTGCGTTATTAAAGGCGGCGACGGTGTGAAACAAAGCGTGACCAAGCGCGGTCAGCGGCGGATAATCCTGCACAAAGACAAGAAAGCTCAGGGCCGCGCCGATTGCCTCTATGCAAAACGTCGTCGCCATGACGCTGCGAATGAAGCGAATTGCACCTTTGCCGGCATCCAGGTTGCTTGCCTCCTGGATGAGGTTTCGGCTTCTGAGCGTGATTTTACGCCCTAGCGCAAGGATAATCGCGGCACCCACGGAGGTGACGCCCAAGCCGCCGACGTGGATCAGCAGCGCCAGAAAAAACTGGCCCAGGGGCGTGAAGACGGTGCCAGGGTCGACGACCAGCAGGCCGGTGACACAGACCGCGCTGGTGGAGGTGTAGAGTGCGTCGATGTAACGCAGCTCAACGCCGTCGCGAATGCTGCAAGGCAGCATCAGCAGCAGCGATCCGATCAAAATCACGGTTGCAAAGCCCATGGCGATGATGCGCCCTGGGGCAAATCGCAGGAGTCTTTTCAGCATGGATAGCCCTCTCTTTCTACGTTAGGTCAATTATAGCCATATGTCTTCGGCTTGTCAAGCTCAGAGCCTGTTCATGCTGTATCCCAGTCCAATGTGGGTGTGGAGATACTCTGCCTCGGGGTTGCAGTCGTTGAGCTTTTTGCGCAGCGCGGCCATGCATACCCGCAGGGAGGCCAGGTCGCTCTTGGTGGTGCTGCCCCAGATGTCCATCATCAGGGCGTTGTGCGTCAGGACGCGGCCCACATTCTGCGCCAGGGTGCACAGCAGCTTGTACTCCATGGGGGTCAGCTTCAGCCCCAGATCACCGGTCTCGGCGGTGAGGAAGCGGTAGCGGTGTGCCTTGAGGGTGGTCTGGAATGCCGGGGCCGTCATCTGCGATGCAGACGGAGACGATGCCCTCAGATTTCGCCGCTTTGATGCGGATGGTGGAGCCGGCAGGGGTGTATTTTATGGCGTTTTCCACCAGATTGAGCACCACCTGGCTGATCAGCTGCGCGTCCTTGGCGGCATAGATCACCAGCGGACGGTTGAGCAGCCGCATGCTCTGGTTGGCGATGACGTCCGGCAGCGCGGCCTCGTCCGGGGCCTGCTGTAGCCGCTGCAAGGTTTCCGGCAGGACCTGGGTTCGCCATGCAGATTCAAAAGACTGCCTGGCGCTGTTGGTCAGGCGATTGGCCAGCGTTCCCGCCAGCAGCGAGACAAAGAGCATGATAAAGAAGGTGATGAGGTAGCTGAGCTCATGTTCGGCGAACAGGAGCGCGTACAAAAGCGTCCCGGCCACCGCCGAGAAACTGCTGCACAGGTAGTTGCGGCTGGCCAATGCCGTCAGCAGCCCGGCCAGGATGTAGATCATAATGGTGTTGGCGTCTGCCAGGTGCAGCAGCTCAAACCAGAAGCCGATCAGCGTTGCCAGCAGCAGGACCCCCAGGGTGAGCAGCCACTGTTTGAGGCTCGGCCGCTGGAGGGTTCGCAGCGACGGATTGCGGCGGCGGGAGTTTTCCCCGGAGATATCGGGGATGATGTAGATGTCAAGCTCCGGGGCCAGCTCGATGAGCTTCTCGTTGAGGGGCTTGTAAGGCAGTAGGCGATTGGGCGCGTTGCTGCGGCCCATGACGACCTTGGTGACCTTGCTC
>CALWWH010000057.1 GCA_944385195.1 uncultured Oscillospiraceae bacterium
TTGTCGATCTGCTCCACCAGCGACATGATAAACTGCGATTTCTCCACAATCGGGTTGTTCTCACCATAACCCTCCACCATATACATGGCGTTCAAACGGTCTTTGCCGCCTGCGGCCACGCTGATGACCGTTCCGATGTCGCTGCCCATCGCCTCCACCAGCGGGGCAAACTCGCCCTCCGGGTCACAGATGAGAATATCATCATCGGTGTTGAGAATGAGAAAGGCAATCAATTCCTTGGCGGAGAAGGACTTGCCGGAACCGGGAACGCCCAGCAGGAAAGCCGACTGGTTGAGAAGATTGGCTTTGTTGCACATAATAAGGTTGTGGCTGATTGCGTTCTCCCCAAAGTAGATGCCGCCCTTGTCCTGAATCTCCTGCACCTTAAAGGGCATGAACACCGCAAGGCTCTCCGTAGTCAGGGTACGGAACGCATTGATCTTCCGGCTGCCAATGGGCAGCACCGTATTCAGGCCATCAAGCTGCTGGAATTTCAACACCGCCATCTGGCACATTTTCTGGCGTGACAGGGAAAGTACGGCGTCGGTATCGGCGTCAAGCTGCTCCTTGGTATCGGCGGTGAGAACCATCGTCAGCACGGCCATCATCATGCGCTGGTCACGGGTGGTCAGGTCGTCCAGAAATTCCTTGCTCTCTTTCCGCTGCTGTTCCATATCGTAAGGGATGGTAGCAGAGAAATTGTTGTTGGCGTTCTGGCGGCGCTGCCAGTTGGTGATGTTCGTTTCCACGCCCAGCAGACGGTTTTCCACCTCGCGCACGGCCTCGTCCATCGGGATCGGAACCACATCAATGGACAGCATCAGGTTCCGGTTCATATCAGTCAGCTCCGTCACAAAGCTGTCCTTGATATAGTTGGCGTAGTCCTTCAAAAAAAGAACCCGGCAGAAGGTTCCGCCGAGTACCAGGTAATCGCTGTGCTTTTCGATTCCGTCCGGGCAGATGTAATCCCGGAAGTCATGGCCTTTCTTCATCATATCCCGCGCATTGAAATGGAAATCCGCTTCCTCACCTTGCCGATAAAAGTCATGGAGAATCCGCAGCCGTTCCGTAGCGTCCAGCTCCACGCACTTGGAGCCGAGAGCCGCAAAGTGGGCCGTCAGGTCAGCGCCCACACGGGCAAAGTAGGTTCGCGCGTCCTCGATGTTCTTTTTCCCTACCGTAATGGTGATATATTTCTCCTGCATAATGCCGTTGGCACCGGTGGCCTTATCCAACAGCATCTGGTTATACTCCCTGCGGTACACATCCCGGCTGTCGCCGCGCAGGGGCATGAGGATGGACTGCTCAAAGTTGGCCCGGTTCAGGCGGCGGTTGTTAATGGTGATCTTGGTGGTGGCCCCGGAGTCCAGACTGTTCAATAGCTCCGAATAGTCCAGGAACATGACCTTTTTGTCCTCCAGACTGGCTACCTGGTAGTTGATGTCCGAAAACTGATAGCTTTTGGAGAACTTGCTCCCCACCTGAAAAATACCGTCACTCCACATACGCCGGATGGGGATCACATCCTGCACCTTGCGGGGAACCTTGTATTTCTCCTTATCCTGTTTCAATAGATTACTCAGGGTCTTAATCATGGGCTTTCAATACCTCCTTTTCATGGGCTTCCATGGTGCCTTTGAGGGCTTCGTAATAGTAGTTGACCGGCTCAAACCTGATCTCTCCCGGCTCCAACATTTCAGAGCGGAACCACGCCCACAAAAACTGCTCGGCAGTCATACCGTGGTAGGATACAAAGCCCAGCGCCGCAAAGGGAGCTGCCCCCAGCACACACATCCAGGATACGGTTTCCGTTCCCACATAGGGCCGAAGCAGAAAGTACAGCCCCACGGCAACACCGACTGCCAGCAAAGAAAAAACGAACTGCCGCATGGTCAGTCCGAAAAACATAGACTCCGTATAGTTACGGATTTCACGGTTGATTTTAACCTCCATTTGTAATCGCTCCTTTCCAAAATTACAGGCCCATCATTTCCCGTACCACGCGGTCAGCCATTTTCACAGCGCCCACGAGGACAAGCATATTAAAGACCAGCTCTCCGATATAGCTCCAAACCATTGTAACTGCCGCCGCATTGGGGTCAACAGTTGGCGGGGATGCCGCGAATAGTGAGAAAATGATGCAGGCCAGCATGATGATCGCGCCCTCCAGACATACCGCCGCATAGGACTTGATAAAGCTCTTGCCCACGTTCTGGCTCGGCTCTCCGGCAAAGCTGGACAGGGGAATGGGCGCTATCGCCGTGTAGAGATACAGTTTGAAGAAACGGCCATAGACCGTCATGATCATAATGAAAGACAGCACCGTAATGAACAGGCCGCCGATGAGCGTTACCGCCCACAGCGGAATGCTTTCAAAGAAACCGCAATCCTCCACGGCGGTGACAATCTCGCTGGGCAAGACCGTCTGCTGTGCCGCACCGAAGCCCGCCGCTTGCATGATGGTAGAGATAACGCCTTGTGCAATGTTGAACAGGGCCAGCATCAGCTCCATGCCATAGGTGACAGCACCCTTGGCAAGCGCAAATCTAATAAACAGCTTCAGGGCGTGTTCCGGCCTTTTGACTTCTGCGAAGGAGCCGCAGGTTTTCATGACGCCCACGACAAAAAACAACACCAACAGCGCAAGGCCAATAGCCTGTAATGCGCCGTGGATATTCACAATGACACCCCAAATGGCACCGCCCTTGAATTGCTGCGGGCTTTGGGTGATGAGCTGCCAGATTTCCGCCAGCTTTTCATTCCAGGTGTTCAAAGCGTTCTCAAGATTTTGGACAACCCAGTTATCACTCAATGTTTCTTCCTCCTTTCAGCGAAACAGCGGCAGGACGATTGCCCGCCCTGCCGCATATCCCGCAGATATTATTTGGTGATAACCGCTTAGCCTGTGATCAGGGTCAGAATCTCCTTAGCGAAGGTGATGACAACACCGCCTGCCAGTGTCAGGAAACCGTTGGAACGCTGGGAAGGGTCATGGCTCTGGAGAGAAAGACCCACCTGGACGATGCCCCAGCCCAGCAGGATAAGGCCCACGGCGCGGATCAGGCCAAAGATGAAGTCAGAGAGGTTGTTGACCACCGTGATGGGGTCGCCGGCAGCGTGGGCAGTAACGGCCATGCCCAGCACAAGGGACATGGACAGGACGGTCACTGCGTAGAAACGGAAGCCCCTCTTGACTTTGCGCTCCAGCTTGGCGTTGTGATTGACAGGCTTCTCGGTCTTGTGAAACAGGTTTTTCATGGTTTTGTTCCTCCTTTAGATTAAATGAAAAAGAGCCTCTATCTCCTCATTGGACAGAAGTTCCATGGTATCATCCACGGCGGTTTCCGGCTCCAGCAGTTCGGATTCGGTCACTGCGCCGATAGAGATTGTTGCGGTCACATGGTCAGTCTTTCCATGCTCATAGGTTGGTGCGCCGCCCAAAGCGGTCAGGGCCACATTGGGGTGTTTCAGCGGATTGTACTTTTCATCCATAATCGGACGCTCGCCACGGATAAACAGCAGCGCATAACGGTTGTCCATCATGCGTACCTCGTCCGGCGTCATCAGCTCACGCCCGGTGATCTGGTAGTTTGTGCTGTAATTACCGCTGCGCCCACTGGACTTGCCGTAGGTGTTGGTGTCAATCGTGGATTTTCCAAGGTAGGATTCTGAGATCAGCTTATGTGTGCTGGTTTCGTTTCCTCCCAGGTAGAGCATCTCGTCACAGTTGCCCAGAATACTCTCCCACTGCTTTTCAAACAGAGCTTTTAGCTGGGCGATATTTTGCAGGATAATGGTCACGCTCACATTCCGGGAGCGCATGGTCGCCAGTATCTTATCAAAGTCATCTGGCAGGCTCACATTGGCAAACTCGTCCATCAGGAAGTGGACGGGAACCGGCAGGCTCCCACCGTACTTGTGGTCTGCCAGCCAGAATAGCTGCTGAAAGATCTGCGTATAAAGGATAGACACAAGGAAGTTGAACGAAGTGTCATTGTCCGGGATCAGTACAAACAGCGCCACTTTCTTTTCGCCCAGAGAAGGAAGTTCCAGTTCGTCCGTGGCAGTCAGCGCCGCAAGGGAAGAAAGGTTGAATTTCTCCAGTCTTGCGGCAAGGGTGATCTGAATGGATTTCAG
>CALWWH010000058.1 GCA_944385195.1 uncultured Oscillospiraceae bacterium
CTTTGATTTGCAGCCTCTTTGCACCGTTTTCGGTGCATCCGCTTTACCAGCACTTTATCCACATCGCTTGCGTCGCAGCGCTTATTGAGGACAGGCATCGGATGACTCTTTCCAGATAAAGCGCTTGCTATCTGGTCAAAAGTGTTGTATAATTTAAGACAGTAAATCAATGCAGTCCTCTGAGATTGCGATAGAGAAAGGATTGATTTCGTTATGTCCTATTCCCCGTACGCGCTGGTTGAAAAAATGAGTTTTGTCCGTTTCGGCGGTACTGCCGAAGAGCTTCGCGCCGCTCAAATCCTGCTGGCTCAGATCGAAGAGCTGGGCGGCAAGGGTGAACTGATGGACTTCACTATCCCCCAGTCCACTTGCAAGGGCTTCGAGTTTACCGTCAAGGCCCCCTTTGAGCGCCAAGTCAACGTCATGCCCTGGGGCATGTGTGACAGTATTCCCGCTCCTGGTAAGGATCTGAAGTTCCTGTACGCCGAGAAGTGCACCGAGCGCGATCTGCTGGGCAAGGATGATCTATCCGATACCATCGTCATGGTCAACGCCCTGAACCAGGATGTCTATAAGCTGCTGGTTGCCCGCAAGGCCGCCGCCATTGCTGTTATTATGGGTAAATACTACCACAACAATTTGGAAGCCGGCATCTATGCCCGCAACATGCGCCCTGCCATGCTGAAGCTGGCAGCCATCCCCACCTTTTACATCAGCGCCCACGACGCCACCGAACTGGTGCGCGACGAGGCTGCACTTATCCATGTACAGTCCGAACTGGTCAATGGCGAAACCACTTCCCGCGACGTGCTGGCTGTCATCGAAGGCACCCAAATGCCCGAGCAGAGCATTGTCCTGACCGCCCACTACGACAGTGTGCCCATCGGCACCGGCTCCTGGGACAACGCCACCGGCTCTGCCGCTCTCATGGGGATCTACAACCACTTCCTGCAAAACCCGCCGAAGCGTACTATGCGCTTTGTCTGGTGCGGCTCTGAGGAACAGGGTCTCCTGGGCTCCCATGCCTACATTGCCCAGAAGGCTGACCTGCTCGAGAGCATCCAGTTCTGCTTTAACTTCGATATGTGCGGCACCATCCTCGGCCCGGACATGGCTTTCGTCACCGGCCCGAAAGAGCTTCAGACCTTTGTCGAGCTATACTGCCGCGAAGTCGGCCGCGCTATGGACATCCGCACCGGTGTCCACTCCAGCGATTCGGCCCCCTTCGCCGACAAGGGGATCCCCTCCATCGGCTTGAGCCGCGGCACGCAGAGCTCTGAGATCCACACTTGCCGCGACCAGATCTTCCCAGTGGGCGAAAAGCCCCTGCTGAAGAACGTCGCCGACTTCACTGCGATGATCGATCGCGTGGTCAATGCCGCTATGCTGCCCTGTGAGAAGGGTATGCCCGATGATATGAAAAAGGAGCTGGACAAGTACTTCCAGCGTGAGCCTGCGGAAAAAAAATAATTCCGCTAATGGTACCAGGCTACGAATCCAGACTTCTTAATACGAATGAATGCCGCCAGGTTTCGCATTGCGCGAAACCTGGCGGTTTGTTAGCTTTTCTTTTCAAACTGGTTGCCGCACTTAGGGCAGCGAATCTTGATGGTGCCCTTTCCCCTGGGGACGCGCACAGTCTGCCTGCATTGCGGGCATTTGAAATAACGATGTTCCTTGTCTGTCCATCGCTTTTTCAAGCGTATGAAGAAATTGCAGAACTTCTCATTCTCTTCCCGGCGCTTGGGAATATTGCGGGAGAGAAAGCGAAAGAGATAGTAGACGAAAAATACCCATCCGATCAAGAAGAACCACTGGATCTCTGCAATGCTGCCGATGAGCATGATCAATGCGCCAGCCAATAGAACGCAAGACGCCAGAGTATCGCCGCAGTTATGGTTTATTGCAAAGCGCTGCATAGCATATTTGAACTTATTCCACATGATTTCATCCATCCTTTTCCGATTCTTATTTTATTATACTATCTCTGGGACAGAACGCAATCCCCTTTTGCAAGTTTTACAAATCGTTCACTGACACAAAAACGCGCGCCAATGCGCTTGCGTAACGATATCTCAGAGCAGAAAATTTCCTTGTTCATAAATTGTTTAAGATAAATTCATCTTTTTGTGGGAATTCTCCTATTGACAATTCCTTCATTCATGACTACAATGGCTTTAGCACTCAGATAGTGAGAGTGCTAAAATCTGCATCCTACCGCAGAAAGGAGTTTTATATAGATGAACGCACAGAAATTTACTCAGAAGTCCCTGGAGGCGATCCAGTCTGCGCAAAGCATCGCCTTGCAGCACCAGCACCAACAGATTGAGCAAGTGCATCTGCTCTGCGCCCTGTTGAACCAGGACGGAGGCCTTATCCCGCAGCTGCTCAAAAAAATGGGCATTACTGTTGAGAGTCTCAACGCAGCTGTGAATGCAGAGCTGGACAAACTCCCCGGCGTCTCCGGCTCCGGACGAGAGGCAAATAAATACTATATTTCCCGCAGCGTGGACACTGCCTTAAATGGTGCTGAAACACTGGCAGAGTCTATGAAGGATGATTTCGTTTCTGTAGAGCACCTCTTCCTCTCCCTCATTGAGAACAGCGACAGCACACTCAGACGACTTTTCCAGACCTACCAGATCAAAAAGGAGGCCGTCCTGCAGACGCTGATGAGCATTCGCGGCAACCAGCGGGTCACCAGCGACTCCCCCGAGGACACCTATGAAGCGCTGGAGAAATACGGCACCGATCTAGTGCAGCGTGCCCGCGAACAAAAAATGGACCCAGTCATCGGCCGTGATGACGAGATTCGAAATGTCATTCGCATTCTCTCCCGCAAGAGCAAAAACAACCCTGTCCTCATCGGCGATCCTGGCGTCGGCAAGACGGCAATCGTCGAAGGGCTTGCCCAACGGATTGTACGGGGCGACGTGCCAAAGAACCTTCTGAACAAGACGATTTTCTCCCTGGACATGGGCGCCCTAGTTGCCGGCGCAAAATACCGCGGCGAATTTGAAGAGCGTCTGAAAGCGGTCTTGGCCGAGGTCAAAAACAGCGACGGACAGATTATCCTATTCATCGACGAGCTGCACACTATCGTCGGTGCCGGCAAAACTGAAGGCTCCATGGACGCAGGCAATCTGCTCAAACCCATGCTGGCCCGCGGTGAGCTGCACTGTATCGGCGCGACAACCCTGAACGAGTACCGCCAGTATATCGAAAAGGACCCCGCTCTGGAGCGTCGTTTTCAGCCCGTTATGGTTAACGAACCCACCCTGGAGGATACCATTGCAATCCTGCGTGGCTTGAAGGAACGCTATGAAGTCTTCCACGGCGTCAAAATCACCGACCCCTCCCTCATCGCAGCTGCGACGCTCTCCGACCGCTATATCACCGACAGATTCCTCCCAGACAATGCCATCGACCTTGTAGACGAGGCCTGCGCCATGATCCGTACGGAGATGGACTCCATGCCCACAGAGCTGGATCAGATCCGCCGCAAGATCATTCAGCTGGAGATTGAAGAAACCGCCCTACGCAAAGAAGACGACACCGCCTCTAAGGCGCATCTCGAGGAACTGAGCAAAGAGCTGGCAGAGCAGCGTGACGCCTTTAACGCCATGCAGGCCCAGTGGGAAAATGAGAAAAACGCCATCAGCCGTGTCCAGGCATTGCGCGAGCAGATTGAAAAAATCAATGCCGATATTGAACGAGCCGAGCAGCAGTATGATTTGGAAAAGGCTGCGGAGCTCAAATATGGCAAGCTCCCCGAGGCGAAGAAAGAACTGGAGGAGGTAGAGCGCGTAGCCCAGAGCGCCAAGGAGAGCAATCTGCTCCGGGACAAGGTCACCGAGGAGGAGATCGCCCGCATCATCGAGCGTTGGACTGGGATTCCCGTAGCGCGGCTGATGGAGTCGGAGCGGGAGAAGCTTCTGCACCTGGAAGATCAGCTGCATCAGCGCGTCATCGGTCAGAATGAAGCAGTGCGTGTGGTGTCTGAATCCATTTTGCGCTCCCGCGCGGGCATCCAGGATCCTAACCGCCCCATCGGCAGTTTCCTCTTCCTAGGCCCCACTGGTGTGGGCAAGACGGAGCTGGCCAAAGCATTGGCCGAAAATCTCTTTGACGACGAACGCAACTTGATTCGTATCGATATGACGGAGTATATGGAGAAATTCTCCGTCTCGCGTCTGATTGGTGCGCCTCCTGGATATGTTGGTTACGAGGAGGGCGGCCAACTGACGGAAGCTGTCCGCCGTAAGCCCTACAGCGTTATCCTCTTTGATGAGGTGGAAAAGGCACATCCCGACGTCTTTAACGTTCTTTTGCAGGTCCTGGATGACGGACGTATCACAGATTCTCAGGGCCGTACCGTCGATTTCAAAAACACCATCGTGATTTTAACCTCCAATCTAGGTTCCAACTACCTGTTGGAAGGCATTGACGAGCATGGCAACATCTCGCCCGAGGCTCAGGAGGCCGTGCAGCAACTGCTCAAATCCACCTTCCGGCCGGAGTTCCTCAACCGT
>CALWWH010000059.1 GCA_944385195.1 uncultured Oscillospiraceae bacterium
ACCACCAGGGAGATGGTCCCGTGCTTGAGCTCGCCGGAGGCATAGGACTCGGAGAGGATGTAGCTGATCTCCTTGAGCTTCAGGCTGCCCTCCAGGCCCAGGGCATAGTCCATGTTGCGGCCGATGAAAAAGACGCTCTCGTGGTTGAAATACAGCGATGCAAAGCGCTGGATGTCGTCCTTGCGGGCCAGTACCTGCTGCAGATTATCAGGCAAAAGCTCCAGCTGGGCGACGATCTGGCAGAGCATCTCCTCCGGGGCGCTGCGGAGGATGCGGGCCATGTAGATGCCCAGCAGATCCACAACTGCCAGCTGAGTAGAATATGCCTTTGTGGTTGCCACGGCGATTTCCGGGCCCGCCCAGGTGTAGATCACGTCGTCCGCGCCCTTGGCAATGGAGCTGCCCACGACGTTGACGATGGCGAGGGTGCGCGCGCCCAGGCGCTTGGCCTCCCGCAGGGCGTACATGGAGTCCAGGGTCTCGCCGGACTGGCTGATGACGATGACCAGGGAGTTTTCGTCCACGATGGGGTCACAGTAGCGGAACTCCGAGGCCAGTACCACCTCCACGCTGCGCCGCAGGAGCCTCTCGAGGTAGTACTTACCCACGAAGCCGACGTGATAACTCGAGCCGCAGGCGACGATGTACAGCCGGCTCATCCGTTGCAAGAACGCTGCATCCAGCGACAGCCCGTCGAAGACGACTTCTCCGTTTCGCAGGTGCGGCGTGATGGCCCGGCGGACCGCCTCCGGCTGCTCCAGGATCTCTTTGAACATGAAGTGGGCGTAGCCGCCCTTTTCGGCGGAGCTGATCTCCCAGTCTACATGACTGTGGGGCTTGTCAACGGGCTCCATGAGGCTGTTGTAGATCTGGATGCTGTCGCTGGTGACCACGGCCACGTCGCCGTCATCGAGATAGCAGACGTCGCGGGTGTATTTGATCAGTGCGGTCACGTCGGAGGCCAGCATGGAGAAGCCGTCTCCGTAGCCGAGCACCAGAGGGCTGTCTTTGCGGGCGGCGATGATCTGGTCCGGGCGGTTGCTGCAGAGAATGCCGAAGGCATAGCTGCCATCGAGCTTATCGAGCACCTGGTTGACTGCGGCCAGGAGGTCTGTACCGTCGAAGTAGTATTCCAGCAGCTGTGCTACAACCTCGGTGTCGGTATCGGAGGTAAAGCTCACGCCTTTGCTGCTGAGAAACTCTTTGATCTCCATGTAGTTTTCGATGATACCGTTATGCACCACGGCAATGCTGCCATCTTCGCTGACGTGGGGATGGGAGTTGATGTCCGATGGCTCACCGTGGGTGGCCCAGCGGGTGTGGCCGATGCCGACGGTGCCGCTAAAGTCCACGCCGCCGTGGATCATCTCCGACAGAACCTGGAGCCGGCCCTTGGCTTTGGCAACACGCAGGGCGTGATTTTCGACCACGCAAATGCCAGCTGAGTCATAACCGCGGTATTCCAGCCGCTCCAGCCCCTCCAAGAGAATGGGCGCGGCGGGGGTTTTCCCTACAAATCCGACGATTCCACACATATAAATTCCTTCTTTTCAGAGAGTCTGGAGCACCGCCCAGTCCAAGGGCGATGCGCCGCGAGATAAGAGGTCGGCTGTGCCCTCGCTCCCATCCAATGGGACGAAGACCTGGGACCAATGGTTCCGTAAATTTTCCTCACTGCCCCGCCAGCTGCCGCCGTGACCGGATTGGCACTGGCAGACAATGACCGCCCGACCGTGGGCGTGGATATATTGGTTGCGTTCCAGCGCCTGGGCGGGGTGGAACCGGGCCTCAAAGCTGCTGCTGAGCAGAAGCAGCTGCCCCCGCAGTATAGCGCGGCGATAGCGCATCAGCTGGCCCCGGATGCCCTCGGGCAGATAGATCACGGCGCTGCCCCCGGCGTCCAGACAGGAGGCCAGCGCGGCGCTGTCGACCCCCTTGGCGCCGCCGGTGCAGAGGGCATATCCCAGGGCTGCAATGCGCCGCCCTGCCTGGGCGGCCAATGCCAGCGCTTCCGGGGAGGCGTCGCGGCTGCCTACCACAGAGACTGCCGGGCGGCTGGCCAGCTCCTGGCCGGCGCTGGCATAGAGCACCAGCGGGGCTTGGCTGCCCAACTGCGTGCGCAGACGCTGCGGGTAGCGCTCGCTCAGCTTGGTCAGCAGCGTGATCCCATTGCGCTCCAACTGCCGTAGATAGGGCTGCGGGTCAGCATCCAGAAGGCGGAGAATGTGTCCGGCCTCGGCCTCGTCATAGCCTAAATCCACCAGATCCTGCACGCACAGGTCCCGATCTTCCGCTGGGCGGATCGCTCTGCGCACTCGCTGCGCCAAGTGCCGGTACGCCGCCGGGCTCAGCGGCTGACGCGCCGGGTCACCGAGGTTTGTGCAGAGGGAAACCAGGCCCAATTCGGCGGGAGAATAGCCGTACATCAGCGGTACTTGCGGCGGTAGACGGGCTTCTTGACCTGCGCCTGTACCAACTCACCGGCGTCGTTGAACTCCATGGCTTTGATCTGAAAATGGGAGTACTTAGCGATTTCATCCAGCTTTGCCTTCTCTGGAAAGCTGCCCAGGATGCTGTAGGCGACGCCCTTTTTGCGGGCGCGGCCTGTGCGGCCGATGCGGTGAATGTAGTACTCGTTTTCCTCGGGGATGTCGTAGTTGATGACGCAGTCCACGTCGTCCACATCAATGCCGCGGGAAGCCACGTCAGTGGCGATGAGCACGTTGAGTTTTCCGTCGCGGAAAGACTGCATGGTTTTCTCACGTTTGTCCTGGCGGATGTCCCCGTGGATACAGCCGACGGTGTAGCTGCGGCCCTGGAGATCGTCGCAGACCCGCTGGCACATGTGCTTGGTGTTGCAGAAGAGGATCACGCGCTCATATTTTCCCGTATCCATCAGCCGCAGCACAGCCTCAAGCTTTTGCAGGGCAGGGACGGCGATGGAATACTGCGTGATGTCGGGCTTGTTCTGCTCATCAGCCGGGACGGTGATCTCCACGTCGTCGCGCTGGTACATCCAGCTGACGGTCATGACCTCCTGGGAGATGGTGGCAGAGAACATGCCCAGGTTGCGGCGGTTTTTGACCAGGTTCAAAATCTTCGTCACATCGTCGAAAAAGCCCATGTCCAGCATCCGGTCAGCCTCATCGAGCACTACAGTCTGCACGCCATCCAGGCGCAGGTTGCGGCGGTGAAAGTGGTCCATCAGCCGGCCGGGCGTGGCGACCACAATCTGTGGATGGCGTTTGAGCTGCTTGATCTGTCCATCCATGCGCTGCCCGCCGTAGACAACGGCCACGCGGATGCCCTCATAGAACTCCAGCAGGCTCCGCAGCTCGTCGCCGATCTGAATGGCAAGCTCCCGGGTGGGCGCCAAAATGAGGCCCTGTACGGCCTCGTTTCCGGGGTCGATGTGCTCGATCATCGGAATGCCAAAGGCGAAGGTCTTGCCGGTGCCCGTGGGGGCCTTGGCGATGACGTCCTTCCACTCCAGCAGCGGCGGGATGGCCTCGGCCTGTACCCGCGTGGGCCAACCATACCCCTTTTTGTCCAGAGCGGAGAGCATCTGCTCGGACAGGCCCAGGGAGGTAAAGTTGATTTGATCCATCTCTATCTTCCTTTGTTTTGCATGATAATTCAACCTACACTATACCATATCTGCTGCCAGGTTGCAAGAAATTTTGATGCAAGGCCGCATCTGGGCAAAATTGCGTATTTTTCGGCGTCAGTTCTAAGGGCTCCTTTTCAGGATATGAGACCCTCTGCCAGGGCTGAACGCTATCTTTTGGCATACAAACGCCCCCTCAGGGCAGTCTCGATCAGGGTTGCTGCTTCGAGGGTCTGCGCTGAGGGGGCCGATCATACAGGATGCGCCTATGGCTGTGTTACTCAGCCTCGAACATATCCTTGCCTACGCCGCAGAGAGGGCACTCAAAGTCCTCGGGAATCTCAGACCAGGGGGTGCCAGGAGCGATGCCGTGCTCGGGATCGCCGGTGGTCTCGTCGTAAACATAACCACAAACAGAGCAAACGTACTTCATCTTGATATCCTCCAATTTAGTGTATTTTAGCTTTACAGCCGCTCAAAGTCCTCCGCGCCGTGCTTACACAGCGGGCAGACAAAGTCGGCGGGGAGCTCGTCGCCTTCGTAGACGTAGCCGCAGATTTTGCAAACCCAGCCGGACTTCTTTTCCTCGGTGGGCAGGGGCTTGGGCTTGACGTGATCGAAGTAATACTGATAGGTCATGCTGGGGGTACTGGCCAGAACCTTTGCCTCGGTAACCTCGGCCATGAACACGCTGTGGGTGCCCATGTCCTGGACACTGATGACCTGGGCGGAGATCACCGCATTGGCGGCGTCAGTCAGATAACGCAGACCGTTGGCGGTGCGGGCCTCGGCAACGCCATCCCATTTGTCAGCCTCGCGGCCGGACTGGAAGCCAAAGCGCTCAAAGAGGGCGAAGGGCGCGTCGGTACTCAGCACCGAGACGTTGAACTTGCCACTGTGCAGGATCATGTCATGGGTCAGGTTTGCCTTATTGACCGCGACGCTGATGCGCAGCGGGGTGTTGGTGACCTGGGTGACGGTGTTGATGATGCAGCCGTTGTCGCGGCCGTTGTCCTGGGCAGAGAGGACAAACAGACCATAGCTCAGCTTGAACATGGCGTTGTTGTCCACGCAGGCAGTGCAGGCAACCTCGGTCTCGACCTTGGGCATCGTAGCCGCGATGGCATCGGCAATGGCGTCGATGCTGGCCAGCTGGTCTTCCTTGACAGAGGATTTGATGGTCAGGGTCTGATCCAGGATGGTGATATTTTTGCAGCCGGAGAGCATTTTGCGCATCAGACCGCCGCTGGTGGGCGCCCAGGAGCCGTTCTCGATCAGGGCGACGGTACGGTTTTGGATGTTGTGGGCCACCAGGTCGGACAGAAGGGCCTCCATATTGACGAAAATGCCTGCGTTATAGGTGGTGGAGGCAAAGACCATGTGGCTGTACTGGAAGCAAGCGGCGATGATCTCAGAGGCGGGGGTGACGGAGACATCGAACATGACGGTCTTGATGCCGCGCTCCCGCAGGCGGCTGGAGAGCAGCTCGGCAGCGTTCTCTGTGTTGCCGTAGACGGAGGCGTAGGCGATCATGACGCCGGTGACCTCAGGGGTGTAGCTGCTCCAGTGGGCGTATTTTGCCACATAGTCGCCGATGTTCTTGCGCCACACAAAGCCGTGGAGCGGACAGAGCAGCGCAATGTCCAGGCCCGTGGCTTTTTTCAGCAGGGCCTGCACCTGGGTGCCGTATTTGCCGACGATATTGGTGTAGTAGCGGCGGGCTTCGTCGAGATAATCCCGTTCGAAGTCCACTTCGTCCGCCCAGATGGCGCCGTTGAGGGCCCCGAAAGTGCCAAAGGCGTCGGCGGAGAAGAGAATCTTGTCCGTCAGGTCGTAGCTGACCATGACTTCGGGCCAGTGAACCATGGGGGCCATGACAAAGCTCAGCTGGTGCCGGCCGGTAGCGAGCACATCTCCCTCTTTGACCAGCACAGCGCGGCTGTCGATGTCAAAGGTGAAGAACTGCTTGATCATCGCCGCGATCTTGGCATTGCAGACAATCTGCATCTGAGGATAGCGGCGGACCAGCTCCTGCATGGTGGCAGAGTGATCCGGCTCCATGTGGTGTACGACCAGATAGTCCAGTGTGCGGCAGCCCAGAACATGTGCGATATTTTCAAAGAAAACGCCGCTGACAGCCTTGTCGACAGTATCGAAGAGGACGGTCTTCTCGTCCATGAGCAGATAGGCGTTGTAGCTTACGCCCTTGGGGACGGAGTAAACGCCCTCGAACATGGCCAGGCGGCGATCATTGCCGCCCACCCAATAGAGGTCAGAAGTTAGTTGTTTGGTGCAGTACATAGGCAGAGACCCCCAATTTTGTCAGCAATCATTAGTAGTTCTCGGCGCGGACTTCAAAGTAGGCCTGCGGATGGGCGCAGACGGGGCACAGCTCCGGCGCCTTGGTGCCCATGACCAAATGACCGCAGTTGCGGCACTCCCACATGGTCATCTCGGCCTTTTCGAAGACCTTCTGCATCTGGACGTTGTTCAGCAGAGCGCGATAGCGTTCCTCGTGGGTTTTCTCAATGGCGGCAACGGCGGCAAACTTGGCGGCCAGCTCCGTGAATCCCTCTTCCTCCGCTTCCTTGGCAAAGGTGGCGTACATGTCGGTCCACTCGTAATTCTCGCCCTCAGCGGCGGCCAGCAGATTCTGGGCGGTGTCGCCCAGTTCGCCCAGTGCCTTGAACCACATCTTGGCGTGCTCCTTTTCGTTGTCGGCAGTGTGCTGGAAGATGGCGGCGATCTGCTCATAGCCTTCCTTCTTAGCGACACTGGCAAAATAGGTGTACTTGTTGCGGGCCTGGGACTCGCCGGCAAAAGCAGTCCACAGGTTCTGCTCGGTCTTACTGCCCTTTAGATTGATAGACATAGTATGTACCTCCAAATGCATTATCACGTAAGTTTTTGGCGGAATTTTTCTGTTATTTAGGATACCACGCAGAAAGAGAAAAGTCAAGGGGGATATTGAGAATGATTCCTAATTATTTCTTCTGCCAATTTCCTCTCGCCGAGGGTGTCAAGGTGCGGTGTGAGGATATGCCGCCTGCAAAAGGAACATCAGCGGTCAGCATAAAACCTGACCGCTGATGCAGCGCTTTAGTATAGCTGGCAAACCTCTTCCTTCGGCATCTGGGCCGGCTCGACCCGGATGGCCTCGAGGACGGGGCCCTTTCGTTTGTAGCTTTTGTGGAACTTGACGTTAATTTTGGCAGTGACGGTGACCCAGGACTTGGGGGTGACTGCTTCCGGCCAGTTGACAATGAGGGCCGTGAACTGGATGTCGTCGGCGCAGCAGGTCATAATGTGGCGGCCGATGGCGAAGCAGCCCTTGGGCAGGCCCTTACCGGTGGCGACGCGGCCCTTGAAGCGGACGGTTTTGCCGTTGTACTCATCCATTTTGTCTGTCAGGTCGTAGTACCAGATGGCGTAGTCCTCGTCGTTGATGTCAATAATGGGCGCGTCTACGTCAAAGGGCAGGGGATCTTCGATGTCATCGTACTCGGCGTTGCCGTCTTCGTCTTCGTAGACGATGACGGCGGAGCGGGTGACGCTGCGCACGACGGCGTGATAGGCCATGCGGTCGATATCCGCGGCGGCGCGGTTGAAGACAACCATCTCGCAGCCGGCAAGCTTGTCAGCCACCAGCTGGCGCATATTGGCGTTGTAGCTCAGGAAGGTCCGCGCGTCGCAGAACATCATCTCCTGATAGATCATCCAGTCCTCGGGCATGCCCTCCATCAGGGTCTTGCGGAGCCACATGCCGTTGTACTCGATCATGACGCGATCTGCGTCAGCGTCTTTGAATAAGCGCTGGAGGTGTTGGGGGTTGAGTTCGTCCTCGCTCTGGATATACTCGATGGCGATGTTGCCACATTTCATGGCCTTGCGGTCATACTCCTCCTCGCCCTCCTCGCAAACCAGCAGCAGGGTGTTTTCCCCGGTGTCAAAGCGGGGGTCTTCCAGGGTTTCCTGCATGAACTTGGTTTTGCCACCATCCAGAAAACCGGTGAACAGATAGACCGGGACTGCCATCACGCCACTCCAAACAGCGCGGCCACGGCGGACTCATTGAGCTCAGCGCCGATGACGCACAGACGGCCGGTGATGGAGGCGGAGCCGGTGCGGACATCGGGCTCGCCGGGGACATAGTCAAAGTGAATCCAGCTGCCGTCGGCGGCGGGGACAATGCCTTTGGCGCGCAGGATGCTGCCGTAGGTCTTCTCGTCCTCCAGGGCTTTCAGGGCATTGGTGATCTGCTCTGCGGTGAAGGTCTTCGGCGTTTCGACGCCCCAGCTGGTGAAGACCTCGTCGGCGTGGTGGTGTCCTTCGTGGTCATGGCAGCCGCAGGAGTCCCCATGCGCATGGTCATGCTCGTGCTCATGATGGTCATGGCAGCCGCAGGAGTCTTCATGCGCGTGGTCATGCTCATGATGGTCATGGCAGCCGCAGGAGTCCCCATGTGCATGGTCATGCTCGTGCTCCTCATGCTCATGGTGGTCGTGATCGTGGTGGTGATGTGCGTGCTCCTGGGCGTCCCGCTCAGCAGCCTCGGCCGCCAGCTTTACCAGCTCAGCCTTGAGGGTGTCCTGCCGCTCCATGGCCTCCAGAAGCTGTGCGCCGCTGAGCTGATCCCAGGGCGTGGTAACGATGGGGGCATCGGCATTATGCTCGCGGAGCAGGGCCACGGCGTGCTCCAATTTGGCCTGATCCATGCCGGCGGTGTGGCTGAGGATGATGGCGCTGGCGTGCTCGACCTGGTTGTTGAAGAACTCGCCGAAGTTGCGCATATAGACCTTTGCCTTCTTGGCGTCGACGACGGTGGTAAAGCCGTTGAGGACGACGTCGCCGGGGACCTTCTGCACGGCGTGGATGACGTCGGAGAGCTTGCCCACGCCGGAGGGTTCAATCAGGATGCGGTCGGGGTGATACTGCTCCAGCACCTGGCCCAGGGCGGCGGTGAAGTCACCGACCAGAGAGCAGCAGATGCAGCCGGAGTTCATCTCAGTGATGTTGATGCCTGCGTCCTGCAGAAAGCCGCCGTCAATGCCGATCTCGCCGAATTCATTCTCGATGAGAACGATCTGCTCGCCGGTATAGGCCTCGGAGATGAGCTTCTTGATGAGCGTGGTTTTGCCCGCCCCCAGGAAACCGGAAAAAATATCAATCTTAGTCATGGATATTTGCGCTTCCTTTCAGAATATCAGTACACAGTAAAGGTTTTCTCG
>CALWWH010000060.1 GCA_944385195.1 uncultured Oscillospiraceae bacterium
TTTTCATCCTCTGAAATTCCTCAGTGCCCTCGTGCCCAGGCTGAAGATTTACGCCCACACCACCGCCCGGCACATTGAGGGGAATACCATCCACACAGACCATGCAGCTGTGACGGCTCAGCACATCGTGGTGGCCACCCACTTCCCCTTTTTCCTGCTGCCAGGCCTGTATTTCATCCGCATGCACCAGGAGCGCTCCTACGCGGTCTCTCTGTCCAAGGCCGCGCCCATGGAGGGGCTGTATCTGGATGCCCAATCGTCGGGATACTCCTTCCGCAGCTGGCAGGACCAGACGATTTTGACGGGGGCGGGCCACCGGACCGGCCGAATGCCCGACCAGGACAGCTATGAGGTCCTCACCCAGGCCGCGCAGCGCTTCTGGCCTGAGTGTGAGGTGACCGCCCGCTGGTCCACCCAGGACTGCATGCCCGCCGACCGGGTGCCCTATATCGGCGCCTATTCCGGCGCCCACCAGGGCCTGTATGTGGCCACCGGATTCCAGAAATGGGGGATGAGCTCCTCCATGGCGGCCGCGCGGATCCTCAGCGATCTCATTCTGGGACGGGATAACCCCAACGCCGGGGTATTCACCCCCCACCGCCTGCCCGCGCCCGCCGGGCTGGGGCACCTGCTCACTGACGGCAGCATCAGCGCCGCGGCCCTGTTCTCCCAGGCCTTCTATGTGCCACGGGCCCAGCTGCGGCAGATCGGGCCCGGCGAGGGGCAGGTGGTGACGTGGAACGGGAAAAAAGTGGGCGCCTACCGCAGCGAGGACAATCAGTTTTACCTGGTGTCCACCCGATGCCCCCACATGGGCTGCCAGCTGGCGTGGAACCGGGAGGAAAAGACCTGGGACTGTCCCTGCCACGGCTCGCGGTTCTCCTATCAGGGCGAGCGGCTGGAGGCACCTGCCTCGGACGATCTGCAGTGCACCCTGCTGTCCTGCCAAGAGAACTAGACACAGTAACTTATGCAGAAAAGAGGGGGCGAGGATCAAAGATCCTCGCCCCCTCTTTTCCCACTCTACCGGCTTGAATCCCCCATTGTCTTCCCGGCACAGGCGTTATATAATATATTCATCCCTAGTTTCGATCATAGAGAGGAGCGTTAAAATGCAGTACCAAATTATTGGCGAGCCCCTGCCCGCAGTCATTTGCCAGCTCAACGCCCAGGAGGCCATGATCACAGAGAAAGGCTCCATGTGCTGGATGAGCCCCAATATGGATATGCAGACTTCTGCCGGCGGCCTGGGCAAGGCCTTCGGGCGCATGTTTTCTGGTGATTCCATCTTTCAGAACATCTATACCGCCCAGGGCGGGCCGGGAATGATTGCCTTCGCCTCCAGCTTCCCCGGCTCCATCCGCGCCGTCCAGATCATCCCGGACAAGCCCATTGTCCTGCAAAAAAGCGCCTTTCTGGCCTCGGAGCAGAGCGTGGAACTGTCCATCTTTTTCCAGAAAAAGCTGGGTGCCGGCTTCTTCGGCGGCGAGGGCTTTGTGATGCAGCAGCTCTCGGGCAGCGGCACCGCCTTTGTGGAAATCGACGGGTATGCCGTGGAGTACGAGCTGGCCCCAGGGCAGCAGATCGTGGTGGACACGGGCAACCTGACCATGATGGACGCCACCTGCTCCGTCGATATCCAGGCCGTCAAGGGGGTCAAGAACATGCTCTTTGGCGGAGAGGGCATCTTTCACACCGTGGTCACTGGCCCCGGAAAGGTGACCCTGCAGACCATGCCGGTGAGCAGTGTGGCTGCCACCCTCGCCCCCTTCTTCCCCAACAGAGGAAATTAACAAAAAAGAGCCTGTCATAAAAAGTCAACCACTGATGGGGAAGTATTGAAAACAAACTGACTTAACGGCTGACATACAGGTTGCAGCAAAAGCGGGTAACAGGTCAAAATCTTCTTGCCCGCTTCTTCTATATTGCGTGGGACGATAGAACCGTATTTTTGCATTTCCAGGGAATATTGCATTGCCTGCTCTGTCTTTGCGCTCTGCGAGCCACATAAATCAAAGCTCTTTGCCCGTCTATCTATCCTTGCTGGCAGGAAAAATCATTTTTCACACCACCCTGTTTCCCAGGCAAAGGGCAGAACAGCAAACGCCCATGCAGCATAAAACCACATGGGCGTTGACTGTATAAACTATTCTAATCTATTATGTTCATGCTTCAATCTTGCTTTTGCTTGTTCAACGGTTTCCCCATCTTTTGTCAGATAACGACCAACAAAAGCGTCCTCGATTTTGGTATAGCCGCCGACAACCGTATTTTCAATTTTTTTATAGGTGTCAACAGCTTTTTCTGCTATTTTCTCATTTGCTTCTACAAATTTTGATGTTGCCATATTTCATGTCCCCTTTTTGAGATTTTGCTATCATGGACAGGCCGAGTATCAGGATAAATGCGCAGACAACGGCTCCCGTCATTGCGTTCAAAAAGCGTACCTGCCTGTCATCCATTGAGCCAAAGGAAACAAGCATAGACCGCTGTAAAGTCAATATGGAAGCAGATACTTCCGCATAACCAATACTTCGGATTGTCTTTAACAGTGGAGCGGGATTTTTGTGCTGCTTTACGGCCTTCACGATTGCCATTGTGGTTTTATAAAAAGTGTAGGTCGCAATCGTTATCATGATGATCTCGTCATGCTTTGCAGCGATATTCTGCGACAGGCTGATATAATTGACCGTAGCAAGCACGATACTCAATATGACCAGCAGGATTCCAGCGAGTTTCATCACAAACAGTTCCGTATCTTCAGAGGGCAACTTTTGATGATTACGCTCACACAATACCGCAGAAAACCGCATTGTGGCTAGAATCCCATAGAAAGCGCACATGGCGATAAACCAAAATGAAAGGTTCAGGACACCGAGCACGCAATGGTATATTGCATAGAGCAAATTGAATGCAAAGGAAACCGCAGCGGACAGAATGATGCGGTAGCGCTGGCTTGATGTAATCTTTTCACCTATCTTTGTTTTGGCAATCAGTGATACGGCTTTCTGCTTCAGTCTCAATCCTTGATACCTTTTGTCAGAGGGATCAGGCAAAGTAAAATGGCAATTCCAACAAAACCGATCACAACGCCCATGACCAATTCGCCCCAAACCATGCTGAAGCACATACCTACACCCAATGCCAAAGCGCCGACCACACCGATGACGACAGTCAGAACAGTCTTTCCGTTCAAGTGGATCGGCTGCTTGTGTTCCATTTTTCTCCATACAATCAATGTGATAAGCCCAAAAACCAAACCCACGCAGCCGAACATGATACCCGGCTTAAATGCGTCCCACTCTGGGATGGTTGCCATGCACATACCAAGTGCGAACAGGACAACACTGACCGTTCCCAGTACCATTGCTACAAAACTGCTTTTTTTCATCTGTTAAGCACCTCCAAAGCATTAAAACAACAGTTGTTGTTTTAATGCAGATCAAGTATAATGGACTTAGAGGTGGAAAACAATCATCAATCTTCCAACAACTGTTGAGATAAAGGGGTTTTTATGAATACACCAAATAACAAGAGAAAAAAAGAGTCTATGGGGCGTATCGAGAAAATTTTTATTGAGTTGCTCCAAACAAAA
>CALWWH010000061.1 GCA_944385195.1 uncultured Oscillospiraceae bacterium
ATCCGTGAGGGTGGCCGTACTGTCGGTTCCGGCGTCGTTACCGAGATCAACAACGGCTAATTTGCCATTGCTTCGAGGTCAAAAAACCCTGTGAAAAGGCCCCCCATCTGCAATATCGCAGATGGGGGGCCTTCTGCGCAATCTAGACCCAGCAGGGGGACGAGGAGCCGCAATCCCCCTTTTTAGAGAGAGTTGCCGTCTTGCCGTAAAGGTAAGCGCCGCCTCCGCATTTTGTCATTTGAATGAAAACCGGGCCATATAGCGCCATTTGCGCCGAATCTTTTCTCCTGCAAAGAAAACCCATGACATACCCGCGGATTTATGGTATAATACTATCATCAGAAATGCTGTACACGCGAAGGGAGTGGCCGTTATGCCCAAGGATGCAAAGACCGTCCTCATCGTAGAGGATGAGCGTGCCATTGTCGAAATCTTGAAGTTTAACCTCGCCCGCGCCGGCTATGCACCCATCGAAGCCATAGACGGTGAAGCGGGCCTGAAGGCTGCACGGGAGGCCGACCCTGATTTGATTCTGCTGGACTTGATGCTGCCCAAACTTGACGGCTTTGAGGTCTGTAGGCGCCTGCGCGCCGAGGGCAACACCGTTCCCATTCTGATGCTGACCGCCCGCGAGGGCGAGCAGGACAAGGTTCTCGGTTTGGAATCCGGCGCGGATGACTATATCACAAAACCCTTCTCCATGCCGGAGCTCCTGGCCCGCGTAAAGGCCAATATTCGCCGCCGGGATTACGACGCGCCCGCCACAGAGGGACCTGCCAACGAGCAGGTCATTGGTGATCTGACCATCGATATGGTGGCCTACGTTGTGCGCAAAAAGGGCGTGGAACTGGATCTGACCCAGAAGGAGTTTGACCTTCTGCGGCTCTTCGCCTCCGCCCCGGGAAAGGTCTTCAGCCGCGAGGAACTGATGGAAAAGGTTTGGAACTACGAGTACTACGGCGATATGCGCACTGTTGATGTCACCATCCGCCGCCTGCGCGGTAAGCTGGAGGACGACGCGGCAAATCCCACCTATGTCCTTACCCGCCGGGGTGTAGGCTACTACTTTAACGGCGATCTGACGTAAAAAGGAGCTGACAGCCTATGCGATCTCTGCGCCTGAAGATGGTGCTGGTCATGATCCTGATGGTTGCCTGTCTTATGTTGGTCATGGTCACCTTCCTGACCAGCCGGGTGGTTAGCTTCTACATGACGGAATTCTACGAACAGATGGAGCAGAGTTTTACCACTGGCTTTTTACAGCAGTTACAGTCCATAGCTGCCCAGTCGATGGACGAAACCGCCGGCGCAGAACAGCTCAAGGAGCTGGTAATGGCCCAGTCCGACATGGGCATCGACATCTCAGACCGCAATGTCTATATCCTGGCCCAGGATGGCCGGGTGCTGGCGGGCTCCAACAGCGAGACGATGCTGCACACGACGCCTAATCTGCTCACTGCCATGTCCGGTTTCGTCGGGCAGCAGAGCGCCATGATGGATCGATATATGGACCTGGCCGTCCCCATTACCGGGGGCGAGTACAGTTATATCGTCTACGTGCTCGACAACCGCAACACCGTCAACGAATTGACTGGCGAAATCGTCCAGATCATTCTCAGTGCCCTGGGCCTTGGACTGGCCTTCTGCATTGCTTTGAGCGTCATTTTGTCCCAGATCATCATTGCCCCCATCGAGCGGCTGACCCATGGGACACAGCGCGTCGCCTCGGGGGACTTCTCAGAAAAAATTGAAGTCTCCTCCCGCGATGAGATCGGCACCCTGACCCAGAGCTTTAACCACATGGCCCAGGTCCTCCAGGACACCCTAGCTGAGGTTGAGAATGAACGCGGCAAGCTGGAGACCCTCTTTCTGCACATGACCGACGGCGTCGTCGCCTTCGATACCAACGGACAACTCATCCACTCCAACCCCGCCGCTGTGACCATGCTCCGCACCAGCCAACGCGAGATGTATTACGACCGCCTCTTCGGCGAGATCTCCCCGCTCAAGGACCTGCTGAAGCTGCAGCGGCCTCAATTTGTCGAGGGCTCCATGCAAGTGGGCGACCTGGAGCTGGAGCTGTCTCTGGCGCCCTTCTCCACGGAGGCCGCCGGCGGCGTCATCGCCGTCATTCACGACGTCACCGAACAGCGCCGGGCGGAGCAGACCCGCAAGGAATTCGTTGCCAATGTCTCCCACGAGCTGCGCACCCCGCTGACCAACATCAAATCCTATGCCGAAACCATCGTCCAAACTGGCGATGAGCTCCCCCCGGAGCTGCACCAGAGCTTCATGGGCGTCATTTTGGGTGAGACAGACCGTATGACCCGCATCGTGCAGGACCTGCTGACGCTCTCCCGCTTCGATTCCGGACGCATGGAAATGAATTTTACCCGTTTCGACTTCCGCCAGAGCGTCCAGAGCGTCTGCAAGGCAGAGGAACTGGACGCACAGCACCACGACCACACGCTCACCCTCCACGACGGCCCCACGGCGACCATCCACGGCGACCGGAACCGCATCGAGCAGGTTATCATGAATATCCTCTCCAACGCGATAAAATATACCCCCGATGGCGGTAAAATTGACGTTTACACCGGCATCAAAGGCCATATGGTCTGGATCCGGGTCAAGGACACCGGCATCGGCATTCCCGAGAAAGATCTGCCGCGCCTGTTCGAGCGCTTTTACCGTGTCGATAAGGCCCGCTCCCGGGAGTCTGGCGGTACAGGTCTCGGCCTGTCCATCGCCCAGGAAATCCTGCGGCTGCACAACGGCGATATCCGCATTGAGTCCGTCTACGGCGCAGGCACCACAGTCACCGTCCTCTTACCCATCGCCCAGGAGGATCTGCCATGAGCCGCGTCTGGGAGGGCCTCAAGACCGCCCTGATCATCCTTTTGTTCTGCTCTGCCATGTATCTAGCCGTGTCGCTGATCGGCGAGCTGACTTCTGGTCAGAGCCTGAGCCACCGCATCGGTACCGCCTTGGGCTGGATTCCAGCGGAATTGCCCTACACGCAGCGTAGTGAGCATTATGCCGCTGCTGCCATGCCCCTGACGATCAGTATGACCAGCGAGCTGGGCCGCGGCAGCACGCAGGGCGACGTCGCCCGGACAGCAGAGCTTTATAATGCCCTCAGCCGCCATCTGGGAGAAGCTCTGGCCAACGCGTCAATGCCCATCGCCCTGGAGGCAGCAGATTGGAGAGCCAAATTCTCCGGTGAGAGCGCAACGCTGCTCTATGCCGGGGATATCCCGCTGGAGAGTTTAGCCCATTGGCTGGGAGCCGCGCCGTCCGAGGCTCTGGAGGGCCTCCGGGCGGATAATCTCACTCTATGCGTCGACGGAAATCAAGTGGTTTTGCTGCTGCGGACGGAGCATTGGCTCTGTCTTGGAACAGGCATTGCCCCAGAAGGGCTGCGCCAGGTTCTGGCGCTGTGCCGTCCGGACGGCTCTGTCTTCGCCATGGAGGACGAGCACTATGCGCGCATCGATCCGCTGTCGCTGATTACAGTCAGCACGAGCCTGCCTGTGGTTGAGGCCAGCAACCCCCTGGCCGACGGAGACCGCATCGACGCGGCCGCAACGCTGCTGGGCCTAAACCCTTATCGAGACACGGCCTATACCTCTGCCAACGGTACCATCACCATCACCGGCAGCTCCGGCCGGCTGAAGGTCACCTCTGCCGGCGTGCTGGACTACACCGCGTCCTCAGAAGCGGCCTCTGCCGCCACAGATGATACGGCGCTCATTGAGTCTGCCCGAGGGCTGCTGGCCCAGCTGAGCCAGGATCTGCTGGGCGATGCAAGTCTGCATCTGAGCGGTCTCTCCCGCGAGGACAGTACCCTTCATATTTACTTTGACTATGTGCTGGAGGGATACCCCATCCGGCAGTCTGGCGGCAGCGCAGCCGAGGTCATCTACGAAGCCGGGCGGCTGCGCAGCCTGCGGTGGAACGCCCGCTGCTACACCGCCACGGACGAGACCCAGTCGCTGCTCTCAGCACGGCAGGCAGCGGCCATCGTGGCCGAAGGCGCGCAGCTTAAGGCGGCGTATGTTGACGCCGGCGGCAGCGTTGCCTGTGGTTGGTTGGAGTGAGAAATCCTGTAAGACCAGGGCCCCAACAGGGCAATCACTGCCAAGCACGGCCTGCGGCGCGGCCAATGCCCCAAAGGAGGCCAATTCATGTCCTCGCGACGCTTTAAAACGATCATACTCGTCATGCTCGCTCTGGTAAACCTCGCCCTGCTGGGCGCGTCAATCCCGGTGTACTGGCAGCGCACACAGCGGCAGTCCGACCTGGAGGAGGGCCTGCAGGTCTTGATGGACGCGCAGCAGATTGCCTTTGACCCGGGGATTCTGCCCCAGGAGCAGACACTCTTTGAACTGGAGCTGAACTTTAGCGAAGTACGGGAGCTGGAAGTCGTCAATCAGATTCTCCCCGGCGCCCGTGTAGATCTGTCGAGTCCCTATCAAAATACCTGGACCAACGCAGAGGGCAGCTGCACGGTAGACCTCTCCGGCGCCTTTTCCGTTGAGCTGAGGCAGCCTTTGGCAGAGGATCCTCTCTCCCTGCTGGAAAGCGTTGGTTTTGAGATTGCCGGGACCCAGCGCAGCCTCAAGAGTATGACCCTCTGGCAGAAGGTCATGGACGCAACCCTGCTGACGCCTTTACGAGTGAATCTGGAAAACGATCAGATTACCGGCATGGAGGGCTATTTCCTCCTCTACGAGGGAGATCCTGTGCGAACCAGCCAGGCCGCCTGCTGCTCCGCCGCGGATGCGCTGGTGGTCTTCGTAGCAAATCGTGACAGCCTCGGCTGGGTTGGCGGAGCGGTTACGGCCCTGGAGCAGGGCTATGTCCCAGCCCTGTATTCCGGCGTACTGCGGCTCAAACCCGTCTGGCGCATCATCACTGACACCGCAACCTACGAGGTTGACGGTCTGACTAGAAACGTATATCTGGTGGAGTAATTTGAGCCAGGTTACAAAATGTAGTGTTTCGGCAGTTTGCAGTAACATTTTGATGACAAATGGAAACTTTTTGACTTTACAACAGCGCGAAATCATGATATACTGTGCGTGGCGAAGTTTGCCATTGTTATGTTAACCCAAGCAGGGAATACTGCTGGTAGGCGAATACGGAAGAGGTGCGGTTTTATGACCCAATATATTGTCCGCGGCGGCAAACCGCTGGCTGGATCGGTCACGATCAGCGGCGCGAAAAACGCAGCGGTCGCCATTATCCCGGCAGCACTGCTGATCGACGGAAAATGTCGAGTAGAAAACATCCCGGATATCTCCGATGTCCATGACCTGATCGATATCCTCATCACCATGGGGGCGACAGTGACCAAGGTGAATTCCAGTACCTGGGATTTTGACTGTAGCCACGTGCGGCAGACCAGGGCGCCCTTTGACAAGGCACGGCGGATCCGTGCCAGCTACTACCTCATTGGCGCGCTGTTGGGGCGTTTTGGTCGGGCTGAGGTAGCCATGCCCGGCGGCTGTGATTTCGGCTCCCGCCCCATTGACCAGCATATCAAGGGCTTTGAGGCCCTGGGCGGCACCATCGAGACCATCGGCGGCGAGGTCATTGCCACCTCCAAGCAGCGTCTGGTGGGCAACGGCGTCTATTTGGATATGGAGTCTGTGGGCGCGACGATGAACATCATGATTGCCGCAGTCCTGGCCGAGGGCACTACTGTCATTGAAAACGCAGCCAAGGAGCCCCACGTGGTCGACCTGGCCAACTTTCTCAACTCCATGGGCGCCCGTGTCAGCGGCGCCGGTACGGACGTCATCAAAGTCAAAGGCGTGGAGAAGCTCCACGGCGGATTCTACTCTATTATCCCCGACCAGATCGAAGCGGGCACCTACCTGATGGCAGGTGCGGCCACCGGCGGCAGTGTGACCGTTACGAACGTCATCCCCAAGCATCTGGACTGCATCACAGCCAAGCTCAAGGAGATGGGCTGTACAATCACGGAGTTTGATGACGCGGTCAAGATCGACGCCCCTGGCCATCTGCGCAGGACCAACGTCAAGACGATGCCCTATCCTGGCTTCCCCACGGATATGCAGCCGCAGATCGCAGTGTGTATGTCCCTGGCCAAGGGCACAAGCATCATCACCGAAGGCGTCTACGACAATCGGTTCCGCTATGTGGCGGAGCTGCGGCGCATGGGCGCTATCGGTCAAGTGGACGGCAAGGTCTGCGTCATCGAAGGCACAGATACCCTTGTCGGTGCGCCGGTTAAGGCCTGTGATCTGCGCGCCGGCGCTGCCATGGTCATTGCCGGTCTGGCAGCCCAGGGCACTACGATCGTAGAAGATGTGCACTATATCGAGCGCGGGTATGAGAACATTGTCGGAAAGCTCCGTGGTTTGGGAGCGGACATCTCCCGCATCGAAGTGCCGGAGCCGTCGTCCATTGTGGCGGCAGTCGGATGAATGCAAAAAGTGGCAGTTGGATCACTGCATAGAATTGCTCTTTTTTGACACAAGAAACCGGCGTGACAGCTGTCACGCCGGTTTCTTGTGTGTTTTATTTTGCGTAGTCTACAGCCTTGGTCTCGCGCAGGACATTGACCTTGATCTGGCCGGGGTATTCCAGCTCTTCTTCGATCTTGTGGGCAATGTCGCGGGCAAGGAGGATCATATTCTCCTCGCTGACCTCCTCGGGGCGCACCATGACGCGCACCTCGCGGCCGGCCTGAATGGCATAAGCCTTCTCCACGCCCGGAAAACTGGCAGTGAGGTTCTCCAAGCGCTCCAGGCGCTTGACATAGTTCTCAATGTTTTCACGGCGGGCGCCGGGACGGGCAGCAGAAATGGCGTCGGCCGCCTGAACCAGACAGGCGATGACGCTATGCGCCTCCACATCCCCGTGATGGGCCTCAATGGCGTGGATGACAGCGGGATTTTCCTTGTACTTGCGGGCCAGCTCCACGCCCAGTTGGACATGGGAGCCCTCCATCTCATGGTCGACGGACTTACCCAGGTCGTGCAGCAAGCCGGCTCGTTTGGCCAGCTGCACATCCTCTCCCAGTTCGCTGGCCAGCAGGCCGGCGATGTGCGCCACTTCGATGGAGTGGTTTAGGACGTTCTGGCCGTAACTGGTGCGGTATTTTTGGCGGCCCAGGAGCTTAATAAGCTCAGGGTGCAGTCCATGGACGCCAGTGGCGTAGGTGGCGCTCTCGCCCTCCTGCTTGATGATGGCATCGACCTCCCGGCGGGACTTCTCGTACATGTCCTCAATACGGGTGGGGTGGATGCGACCGTCAGCGATGAGCTTTTCCAGCGTCAGGCGGGCAACTTCGCGGCGCACCGGATCAAAACAGGAGACGGTGATCGCCTCCGGGGTATCGTCGATGATCAGGTCCGCACCGGTGATGGTCTCGAGGGTGCGGATATTGCGGCCTTCGCGGCCAATGATACGGCCCTTCATCTCATCGTTGGGCAGCGGCACGACAGAAACCGTTGTCTCAGCGGCATGGTCGGCAGCGCAGCGCTGGATGGCGATGGAGATGATTTCGCGGGCGTATTGGTCTGCTTCTTCCTTGCACTGCTCCTTGATCTCCTTGATACGGATGGCGCTCTCGTGGCGCACCTCATCTTCGACCTTTTGAAGCAGATAGGCTTTCGCCTCGTCCTGGGTGATGCCGGAGATCTTCTCTAAGGTCTCCAGCTGCTGCTGACGGATCTGTTCGATCTCGTCTCTTGCCGCGTCCGCTTCGGCGTGCTTTTTGTTCAGCTCTTCCTTGCGGCGCTCGTAGGAGTCCAGTTTTTTGTCGAGAGATTCTTCTTTTTGCTGCAGCCGGCGTTCCTGCTTTTGCAGGTCGGCGCGGGTCTCTTTTACTTCCTTCTCTAATTCGGTCCGGGACTTATGGATCTCATCTTTTGCCTCAAGCAGCATCTCGCGCTGCTTGTTTTCACCGGCCTTAATCGCCTTGTTGATGATACGGGTTGCTTCTTCCTCCGCGCTGCCAATCTCTTTCTCAGCCACGCGTTTGCGATATAAGGCGCCGATAAAGAAAAAGACCACGGCGCCAATCAGAAAACCCACAAGGGGCAGGATAATATACAATTTGTCCATAGTTCCGAACTCACCTCCTCACAATCGTTGTTCCCGAACGAAGGAAGAGTTGGCGCAGAATAAAAAAACTCTCAAAAGCAGACAAGCCTCTGCCTGCGGACAAACACACCAATACATCATTAATTGTAGTTGGTTTTTTGTCTGCTGTCAAGCAAAACATCTGTTAGATAAAGTGTTTTTTAAGACGGCCACAAGCGCACCACCAGCAGAGGCTCTTATTTTCCAGTATCTTACATGGATACAGAGAAATCAAGAATGATTCTTAAAATAGTTCTGGATTTTTTCTCCCTTTTATGATATACTGATTCTACAAGGAAAAAAGGAGGGAACCCCATGATTACCATCAGCATCAAGGGTATGATGTGCGCGCACTGTCAGGCCCGTGTGGAAAAAGCGCTCAAAGCCGTCGAGGGTGTGAGCAGCGTCAACGTCGACCTGGAAGGCGGCAAGGCCACTGTTGAGGGTACCGCCGCCGCTGAGGCTTTGAAGCAGGCTGTTGTAGACGCCGGCTACGAGGTCACGAGCGTGGCATAAATCCGGTCTTTCACCCATGCAGCGGTTTCCTTTTCTGTGCTTTGGGAAGAGAAACCGTCTGCAGCAGGTGGAAGAGCTCCTCCGCCCCTTGCATAAACCCATTGGATATGTTATGATAACAGGTGGCGAACATCGTCACACCCCATTGAAATGAGGGATAAACATTGTTAGAACTGCGCAACGTACAGTTTACGGCCGGATCGGCCAATATCGTCCAGGATGTCAGCTTGACCATTCCCGAGGGCCGCTTTGTCGTCATCACCGGCCCCAACGGCGGCGGCAAGACCACTCTGGCTAAGCTCATTATGGGCTTGCAGCAGCCCACCGGCGGAGCCATTATCTGGAACGGTGAAGACGTCACCAACATGAGCATCACCGAGCGCGCCCAGCGGGGCATCAGCTACGGCTTCCAGGCGCCGCCCCGGTTTAAGGGCATCCGTGTGTCGGACCTGCTGCGTCTGGCAGCGGGCAAGGAAAAAAATCTCAGCATCGACCAGTGCTGCACCTACCTGACCAAGGTAGGTCTTTGCGCCCGGGACTACGTCAACCGCGACGTAGACAACAGTCTCTCCGGCGGCGAACTCAAGCGTATCGAGATTGCGACCATCCTCGCCCGCGGCAACGGGCGGGAGCACACACTGATGATCTTTGACGAGCCGGAGGCCGGCATCGATCTTTGGAGCTTTGCAAAGCTCACCGACACCTTTAAAGCCCTGCATGCCACCGGCACGGCCACCATCATCATCATCTCCCATCAGGAGCGCATCATTCGGCTGGCCGATGAGATCGTCATGGTCTCCGGCGGCAAGGTCTCCGCCCAGGGCAGCGTAGAGGAGATCTTCCCGCTGATCCTCAAAGACACCGTCGGCGTGTGCACCATGGCAGAAAAGGAGGGATTGTAATGATCGGTGAAGTCGAAAAGAAATTGCTCAAAGAGATTGCAAACCTCGATGACATTCCCGCCGAGGGCGCCTTCAGTCTGCGCGCCGACGGTGAGGGCGTCCTGCTTCGCAGCACCAAGAATGTGCAAATCACCCGTAAGACGGACAAGCCCGGCATTAATATCCACGTCGCACCTGGCACCGTCTTTGAGAGCGTCCACATCCCCGTCGTTCTGACCGAGAGCGGCCTGACCGACGTGGTTTATAACGATTTCTACATCGGCGAGGACGCCACCGTTGAAATTGTCGCCGGCTGCGGCATCCACAACTGCGGCTGCGACACCACCCAGCACGATGGCATTCACACCTTCTATGTAGGCAAGAATGCCAACCTGACCTACGTGGAAAATCACTACGGCGACGGCGATGGCGAAGGCAAGCGCATCCTCAATCCCCAGACCATCGTCTATATGGAGGAGGGCGCCAAGGTCACCATGGACACCTCCCAGATCCGCGGTGTGGACGATACCAAGCGCTATACCAAGTGCATCGTCGGCAAGGGCGGCGACCTGGTCATCACCGAGAAGCTGCTGACCCACGGCGACCAGCACGCTGACTCGAACATGGAAGTGGAGCTCAACGGCGAGGGCGCCTCGGCATCCATCACCTCCCGCTCTGTGGCCCAGGACGAGTCCTATCAGGTCTTCTACCCGCGCCTGAGCGGCAACTGCGCCTGTTTTGGCCACGTCACCTGCGACGCGATCATCATGGACAAGGCCAAGGTCCGGGCCATTCCGGAGCTGACGGCCAACCACGTAGACGCCCAACTGATCCACGAAGCCGCCATCGGCAAGATTGCCGGGGAGCAGATTCTCAAGCTCATGACCCTGGGCCTGACCGCCGAAAAGGCAGAGCAAGAGATCCTCGACGGCTTCCTGCGCTGATGTTCTCCATCACGGTCATCGCCGTGGGCAAGCTCAAGGAGAAGTTCTACCTGGAGGCCATCGCCGAGTACCGCAAACGGCTCAGCGGCTACTGCCAGCTGGAGCTATTAGAGCTGCCGGAGCAGCGGCTGCCGGAGAACCCCTCCGCCAGCCAGATCGAAGCGGCCCTTGCCAAAGAGGCCGAAGCCGTGCGCAAGGCCATCCCAAAGCACAGCCTCCTGTGCGTGCTCACCCCCGAGGGCAAACAGCTCTCCTCGGAGGCCCTGGCCGTCCAGATGGGCCAGTGGAAGCTTCAGCGCCCCGGGGCAGCCTTTGTCCTCGGCAGCAGCTTCGGCATGGACCCCTCGCTGAAGGCCCAGGCTGATTTTATGCTGAGCATGTCGAAGATGACCTTTCCCCACCATTTGGCCCGCGTGATGCTGCTCGAGCAGCTGTACCGGGCGGAGAACATCCAGTCCGGGGGAAAATATCATAAATAAACGCCCGTCAGCCGCAACCAGCGGAGGGGGCAAAACATACGGAGGTGTTGCATCCGCAACACCTCCGCCTTGCAATGGAGGAATGACCATGCAATACTATGAGGCGGGCAGCTATGATGTCGCTGTCGTCGGCGCAGGCCATGCTGGCATCGAGGCCGCTCTGGCCGCGGCGCGCATGGGGCTGCGGACGGTGATCTTCACGCTCAATCTCGACGCCGTAGGCAACATGCCCTGCAACCCCGCCATCGGGGGCACAGGCAAGGGACATCTGGTTCGGGAGCTGGACGCTCTTGGCGGCGAGATGGGCAAGGCCGCCGACCGCTGCTGCATTCAATACCGTCTGCTCAACCGGGGCAAGGGGCCGGCAGTACATTCCCTGCGCGCCCAGGCCGACCGCCGCAAATACCAGGAGGATATGAAGCGCGTCCTGGAACGGCAGGCAAACCTCGACCTCAAACAGGCCATGGTCACTGCCCTGCGCGTGGATGCGTCCGGCGCCATCTGTGGCCTGCAGACGCAATTGGGCGCCGTCTATGAGGTTAAGACCGTGGTCATCGCCACAGGTACCTACCTGTCAGGCCGCGTCATCGTCGGCGAATGCGCCTACGCCTCCGGCCCTGACGGGCTGCACGCCGCTGAGGGCTTGAGCGAGTCTCTGGCGGCTCTGGGCCTGTCCCTGCGCCGCTTCAAGACCGGCACACCTCCGCGCATCAATGCCCGAAGCATTGATTTTTCCCTCATGGAGCCCCAACCTGGGGACGACGAGGTCATTCCCTTCAGCTTCTCTACCACCACAGCCCCGACGAATCAGGCCATTTGCTACCTAACCTACACCAATGAGCGCACCCACCAGGTCATCCGGGCAAATCTGCACCGCTCGCCCCTCTTTTCCGGTGTCATTGAGGGCGTCGGCCCCCGCTATTGCCCCTCTATTGAGGACAAGGTCGTCCGGTTTGCCGATAAGCCGCGCCACCAACTCTTTGTAGAGCCCTGTGGCTTGGGCACCGACGAGATGTACCTGCAAGGCTTCTCCTCCAGCCTTCCCGAGGATGTGCAGCTGGAGATGCTCCACACCATCCGGGGGCTTGAGCACGCCGAGATGATGCGCCCAGCCTACGCCATTGAGTACGACTGTATCGACCCAACGGAGTTATACCCAACCCTAGAGTGCAAAAAAATCCCTGGCCTCTATGGCGCTGGGCAGTTTAACGGCTCCTCCGGTTACGAAGAAGCCGCCGTGCAGGGCTTTGTCGCCGGGGTCAACGCCGCGCTCAAGTGCCGGGGCCAGGCGCCTTTTATCCTCCGCCGCTCCGACGGCTACATCGGCACCCTCATCGACGATCTGGTCACCAAGGGCACCAACGAGCCCTACCGGATCATGACCTCCCGCAGTGAATACCGCCTCCTGCACCGGCAGGACAACGCCGACTGGCGTATGCGGGACTTTGCCCTGCGCATTGGTCTCATGTCCCGGGAAACCTACGACGCCATCGGCGCAAAATATGACGCCGTCCGGCGGGAGATCCGGCGCTTGGAGTCCACAGGCGTTGCAGAGTCTGAGGATTTAAACCGGCTTCTGGCCGAAAAAGGGACCGCAGCCGTCAAGGGCTCCGCGCGGCTGGCCGATCTGGTTCGCCGCCCGCAGCTGCATTATGACGACCTCGCTCCCTTTGACCCAGAGCGGCCTGATTTGGACGCTGCCATCCGGGAACAGGTGGAAATTCAGCTCAAATACGCCGGGTATATTGCCCGCCAGCTGCACGATGTGGAGCAATTTCAGCGGGAGGAGTCCCGCACTCTGCCAACAGACATCGATTACAGCGTCATTGGGGGCCTTCGCCTGGAAGCGCGGCAGAAGCTTTCGCAGATTCGTCCGCAAAACCTGGGCCAGGCCAGCCGCATCTCCGGCGTCAGCCCTGCCGACGTGGCAGTGCTGCTGATTTGGCTCGAGCAGAACAAACAAACCTAAACCACAGACCGTATCATCACAGCAAAGGGAGAGACAACCGACCATGTACTTTGACACGCACGCCCACTACGATGACGAGCGCTTCGACCCCGACCGCGAGCAGCTGCTGAGCACACAGCTGCCGGAAGCCGGCATTTCTCTGGTAGTCAACTGTGGCTGCAACCGGGCATCTTCTGTAGCGTCCATCGAGCTGGCGGAGAAATACGACTACATTTACGCTGCCGTGGGCTGCCACCCCCAGGACAGCGAGACCATGACCGCCGCCGATCTGGATTTCTACGCCGAGCTCAGCCAGCATCCCAAGGTGGTCGCCATCGGTGAAATTGGCCTGGACTACCACTACGACTATCCCCGGGACATTCAGCTTTTGCGCTTTGAACAGCAATTGCAGCTGGCTGCGGAGCTCAAAAAGCCCGTCATCGTCCACGACCGGGACGCCCATGGCGATGCCATGGCCCTGGTGCGCAAATATGCCGGCCGGGTTACCGGCGTGTTCCACTGCTACTCCGGGGCGATAGAGCAGGCCAAGGAGCT
>CALWWH010000062.1 GCA_944385195.1 uncultured Oscillospiraceae bacterium
GTAAGACCTTTTCAAATCGCATAAGCAATGACCTCCTTGGCTCGCACAGCCCTTGCCACGCCGGGGCTGCCGCGCTTGATTTCACAGCGGGAAAAAAGCAGACTCTGCCGTTGGATTGCCCATCCATTATACCACAGCCCCAGGGCAAAAGTCTATAAAATACGCCAACAGGCGGGCCCTTGCGGACCCGCCTGTTGGCGTAAGAAAAGAGAGAGGTGAGTATCTATGCACAAGAATTGTACCCAAAGCACAATTCCCTGCTGGCAAAAATCAGTCTGCCGCGTCGATCAGCTCTACGCCGATCTCGAGGGTCTCGCCCTTGCGCCAGACGGTCAGATGGACGGTCTGGCCGGCACGGAAATCGTTCTTGACGACGTTGAGCTCCTCCACGCTGCGAACCTCGCGGCCCTCGATGTGGGTGATGATATCGCCCGTCTGTAGGCCCTGGGCCGCTGCGTTGGAGTTTGGCTCCACGCTCTTGATATATACGCCCGCTGGGATGTCGTAAAAGGTGGACGCCTCTGCCTCCACGCCGTAGCCGGTGATGCCCAGCTTTGGCCGGCCGGAGACATAGCCCTTTTCGATCAGCTCATCCACCAGCGGCTTGGCCACGTCCATGGGGATGGCGAAGCCCAAGCCCTCGACGCTGACATAGCTGCTGCTGATTTTCATGGTGTTGATGCCAATCACCCGGCCGCTGATGTCCACCAGCGGGCCGCCGGAGTTGCCGGAGTTGAGCGCGGCGTTGGTTTGCAGGAGCGTCATGCTGCGGTCCTTGACAACCACGTCGCGGTTAATGGCGCAGAGGATGCCGTCAGTCATGGTGCCGCGCAGCTCAATGCCCAGCGGGTCGCCGATGGCGGCTACTTTGTCACCCACCTGCGCATCTGCAGAGGAGACAAAGGTCGCCGCAGGGAGATCCTCGGCCTCGATTTTCAGCACGGCCAGGTCGCTGAGCTCATCGCTGCCTACCAGCAAGGCATCGTACTCGGTGTCGTCGGCCAGCAGCACGCTCACACGGCTGCCGCCGGCAATCACATGGTGGTTGGTGAGAAGGTAGCCATCAGCCGTCATAATAATGCCGGAACCGGAGCCCATGGGGGTCCGGCTCCGGCCGGCATAGACCTCCAACGACACGGTGCTGGGCCGTACCGCCGCATAGAGCTCCTGGAGCGTCAGCTCCTCTTCCGGGGCCTCGCTGAGGGCCAGCGTCACGCCGGTGCCGGTAGCCGCCCGGGGCAGGGCCTCGAGCGCAGGAGCCTGCGCTGCCGTCTGCCCGGTGATGGCCTCGGAGACATAGTCCGAATCGGCGCCGAAAAAGGTGACAACCAATCGCCCGTTTTCCCAATGGGCCTCAAAGCTCAGCGCCCACAGAAGCAGTACCGCGGCCAGCGAAGCGGCCAGCAGGATGCCCAAACCCCAGAAAATGCCGCGTCTTTTCCTCGCCGCCGGGGGAGGCCCTTCCGGTATCGGAGCCGTCGGCACAGGGCCGGCGCGCTCGGGACGATCAGCGTCCTCGGGGCCATCGGCGCGCTCGGGACGATCAGTGTCCTCGGGGCCATCGGCTTTTTCTTGGCTTGGGTCTGACGCAGGGGGCTGCTGGGCGATGGGGTCCAAAATGGGCTCCTCAGTCATGGTATCACCTCACCGGCTGAATTTAGTATAACGCGTTTGGGTGGGAAATTGTTGAACAAGCCGTGAACGGGTTGTAAACATTGCCGCAGCGCTGTCCGGCTGCGGCTCCGCCCAGGCTGGCCCGGGGCTTTATTTGGCCAGGGTCATCGTAAAGGTAAAGGTCGTCACGCCGTCTGCACTGGTGACGGCGATGTCCTCGCCGTGGGAGGCCAGGATGGTCTTAACCAGGTGCAGGCCCAGGCCCAGACCATCCTTGTTCATGCCGCGGCTGTAGTCGCCCTTGTGGAAGCGGTCGAAGATGAGCTTCTGCTCCTCCGGCGGGATGGTCTGGCCGATGTTCGTAATGCTGATATTGGCCTTGCTGCCGGAGGTCTTGACCGCCAGGGTCAGCGGCGCGCCCTGGGTGGAAAATTTCACGGCGTTGTCCAGCAGATTGAACACCACCTGGGAGATCTTGTCCGGGTCGCCCATGACGTTGACCGCTTTGTCGGGAACCTGGAGGTCTACCTGCAGCTCTTTGGCGTCGATCTTCTGCTCAAAGGTCACGAGCACGCGGCTCATAAGCTCGCAGATGTCGAACTTGACCTTCTGCACCTGGGCCGATTGCAGCCGGGTCAGCTCGAGCATACTGCGCACCAGGCGGCTGAGGCGGCGGGTCTCGTCGCTGACGGCGCGCATGTATTTCGGGTGCAGCTCCGGGGGAATGGTCCCGTCCAGCATTCCGTCCAGGAACCCCGCAATGGTAGTCATGGGCGTCTTGAGCTCGTGGGATACGTTCGCCACAAACTCCCGGCGCAGGCTCTCCGACTGCTCCAGGGAGGTGGCCATGGAGTTAAACGCGCTCTCCAGCTCCGCAATCTCCACCGTTGTGTGGCTGGGCGGAACCCGCACCGACAGCTCCCCTCGGGCAAAGCGCCGGGCAGCGTTGGCCATGACCTTGAGCGGACGGGTTTCGCGTTTGGCCAGGACAGAGCTGAGCAGCACCGCCAGCAGCAGGATAATCAGGGCCGTATAGAGAAAGATCGCCACCAGGCGCTGCATCAGCTGGTGGGTCTCCCCCGTGGGGGCGGAGACAATCATCGTGCCCAGCCGCTCGTTGGTGTGCTTGGAATACAGCGGCTGCATGAGCACATAGCGTTCATCCTCGTAGAGGTTGCTGATCCGGCCGGTGGAGATCATCCCCTCGTCCGGCAGCATCGCCAGCGTGTTGCCCTCGTCGGCCATCCCCAGATGCTGGCAGGGAAAGCGCTTGCAGCTGCACAGGATGATCACGCCGTTGTCATCGCAAATGACCGCGTCGGTGCCGGAGACCTCACTGGCGAAGGTCAGGCTGATGCGCAGGTCGTGGATATCCTCCAGGTCGCCCATGGTGGAGTAGGCAGACGCGAGGCTGGAAACCGCGTCCGCCGTCGTGCGCAGCGAGGCCGTGTTCATGTTCGACACATGGTTAAAAAACAGGCTGATAAAAAACGTCCCCAGCAGCGTAAAAGCCAGCAGCAGAATGCTGACCGTGGTCAGCAGCTGGCGGCTGAAGTAGCTGTAAAGCCGCGGCGCACGCTTTTGGCGCTTACGAAAGCACTTCAAACCTATGCCCCACGCCCCGGCCGGTCTTCACCGACCACTGGTCTGACACGCCCTCCAGCTTTTCGCGCAGACGTTTGATGTGGACATCGACCGTACGGGAATCTCCAAAGTAATCAAAGCCCCAGACCTCATCCAGGAGCTGGTTGCGGGTATAGACCCGGTTGGGCGTCGATGCCAGATGGTACAGCAGCTCCATCTCCTTGGGCGGGGTATCGACGCGCTTGCCGTCGACGATGAGCTCAAAGGCGTCCATGTCGATGACCAGCTTGTCAAAGGTCAGGCGGCGGGGCGCGCCCTCCCCTGGGGCGGCGCGGCGCAGGACCGCCTCGACCCGGGCCAGGACCTCTTTCATCTCGAAGGGCTTGGTGATATAGTCGTCGGCGCCCATCTTGAGGCCCGAGACCTTGTCCAGGGTCTCGCCCTTGGCGGTGAGCATGATGATGGGGGTGGCGGTGTCGCCGCTCTCGCGGATGTTGCGGCAGACTTCGCGGCCGTCCATCACGGGCAGCATCAGATCCAGCAAAATCAGATCCGGCTTACGCTCGCGATAGTACTGCATGGCGGTACCGCCATCCCCGGCGGTGATGGTAGCGTAGCCCTCTTTTTCCAAGTAGAGCATGAGCAATTCAGCAATATTCTCGTCATCCTCGACAATCAAAACAGTCTTGGGCATGGTAGTTCCTCCTTTGATCTCTCATTCCCATACATCATACCACAAATTCGCCGCAATAGGTGAATAGTTTGTGAAAAAAATGAACGCCAGCCAGAGCAAAGAACTGCCAAACCGGGCCTATTCTAGGTCTGTACAGCTCTTTGTGCAGCTCCCAGAGGCAAAAGCGCGGAAGGAGCCTTCGGCTTCTCCCGCGCTTTTGCGCTTTTTACTTATCGCTTTCCCTTACAATGCCCGGAGGAAGGCCAGATCTCCCTGGGCGCACAGCAGAGCGTCGCCCTGGGCGCCGTAGCAGTGGTAGTATTCGCGTTCGTTGATGTAGCCCTGCACGCCCTGGGCCTCGGCGGCATCCCGGATGGCGTCCCAGTGGAGCAGGCCCTTGCCCAGCTCCACATTCCGGCTGCGGCTGTCGTACATGGCCTTTTCGATTTCGGGAGGCGGGCCCTGGCGGCTTTTGTCCGCCGTGGGCTGTAGCTGCTCGATGCCCATGTGCTGCGCCTGGAGGGCTTCCATGAGCTTCGTGGGAAAGTGGGCCATCTCCTCGTAGTTTTTCGCCTGCCGGCTGCACTCCTTAGTCTGCCACGCTCATCCCGCAGGTCTGCGCGCCGACGATCTCTACCCCGTCCCAGCCCTGGGCGGACAGCTGCCGCAGCGCCTGCAAGACCAGTTCCGGTTCCCGGCAGACGCGGATGAGCGAATAGGTTTGTGCGTAGATTTTTGATTGCATGACAGTTCCTCCTCTGCACCCGTCATTTCATACGGTGTGTACTTCCATCTATCGCGAGAGCCCTCTCCCGCTGAAACAACCATCAAAAGCGATGCGGAATTAACATTCGCCGTTTCGCGCCCTGCACGTCTCCGGCTCGATTTAAAAGCGCGTAAACAGCTTCCTCTCCAATAGTGAATAGATCCTGATCAATGAAGGATACATTGGGCATTCCGGCAACGCTGCGCACGTTCTGCCCCACGCAGACCAGCTGCGCCCCAGCCAGCTGGGGATCCTCAGACAAGACAGGCGCAAGCGTTATGGTTATTACATCACTCACCAGAAAGATCCCATCCGGGCAGCCGCTTTTGGCAATTTGGTGCATAAAATCCTCTTTATAGGACTGCTCACTGGCGAGGTCAATCTGGTAATGCAGCCCAGGGTCGAAGTTCCCCGTCTGTTCCAGCATGGCTGTAATAAAGCCTCGCGTGCGTTTTTGCGCGTAAATATGATCCTCCTTTGCAGAGACAACCGCGATTTTCCGACAGCCGCAGTGAATCAAATGCACCGCCGCGTCATAGCCGATCTGGGCGTCATCATTGCCCACAAAGAACCCTGCGGGAATCGGAGACTCGTCCAGAAGCTGTACGCAGGGAAACGGCGCCAAAATTTCCTTGATATTTCCCGGCACCCGCCACACAGGGTCCCCCACGATCAGTACGCCCAGCACCTGCTTTTCAATCAGCTTGAGTGTGCGCCGCCAGAGGGGAACCGCGTCATCATTAAACGGCTCAGGTAAAAATACTACCCCGCATCCGAATGAGAATGCCGATCGATAGATGGCCTCCTCCAATTCTGTCAGCCGGGTAGAAGGCAAAACGACAATCAGTTTTTCCTCCCCAACGCTTGTTGTTCTGGCCCGGCTCGTCATGGTATAGCCCAACTGTGCAGCAGCCGTTTTGACACGCTCTTTCGTATCCCCATGGACCAGCACACTGTCGTTGAGCGCCCGGGAGGCGGTGGCAGTGGATACCCCGGCTAACTTTGCCACATCTGCAAGAGTTGCCATGTGTTCACATCCTTTTTGTTCCTCTTGTAACTGAGTATAACAGACGCCCGGCCTGTTTGCAAGCTTTTTGCAAGAAATATTTTGTACAGAAATAGGATGTGTCCCTTGTAACGGGCCGTTTTTTCGGAGAAAGCCGCAAATGCAATTACATCCCATTTGTTGTTTTGCAATAGATCAGATTATTCAGAAATTTTCAATATTATCTTTGTTTTTATAATAATTTGTCGTACATTGTTTGATTTTTCTCTGTTTAATTGTCGAATATTTGTATAGAGCAACGATTGTCAAACCCGCTGTTGTGCAAAATAAATCCCAATTTTAGAAAAATAGCTCTTGCAATTTCACTGAAAAGGATGTAATATAAAGCTGCGCAATGAAACGCGGTACGAATTTTCTATCTATGTGTCATCTTTTCTAAACTTGTTGAAATGTAATTGACTTGTTTTTGTGCCGCATTACCACCGAGTGTGTGGGGTAGGGGTTTCCCATCGCCCTCACCCGCCCGCTCAATCCAATGCAACGCCTTGAGGAGGAATGAAACCATGTCTGAGATCCAAATGCGCACCAGAATCCTCGGCAAGCTCAACAACTACGAGGTCGAGGAGTACTTAGAGCGCAACAGCATCATCTTCGTGCCGGTGGGCACCGTGGAGCTGGCTGGCCGCAAGCCGCCGGAGTGCGAGTATACCGGTCCGGCCGGTCTGAGCCTGGCGATGGCTGAGGCGGTCGATGGCCTGGTGATGGACGGGCTGAAGTATTTTTACTGCGGCGCTACCACCAATGGCCGCGGCACCGTGCAGGTCAGCACCCGCGCCGGCTATGATTATCTCAAAGAGCTCCTGTACTCTCTCATGTGCCAGGGCTTCAAGGAGATCATCATGGTCTCCGGCCACGGCCCTGCGGAGATGACCATCGTCCCCTGCATCTGGGATTTTTTCGACGAGACCAAGCGGCACGTCTGGTGGATCAACCAGGGCCCGGCCATGCAGTACGCCGCCAAGAAGTTAGACCCGGCGCGCGACGGATTTGAAAATCTGGACCTGGCCGGCTATGGCTGCTATCAGATTCTCAACTGCGTGGAAGATCTGGTCGTCGACGCCGGGGCGGAGGTCCCGAAGGCCCACAGCATGGCCCAGGGGATGCCCCAGGGGGACTTCACCTAGCGGCCTGGCTTGCCCAAGAGCGTCGAGCACATCTTGTATCCGATGAACTTTGCCACCTTCTCCGACGCCACCGGCTTCTACTTTGGCTCCATCGAGGACCACGGCGGCCAGGGCGGCGCCTTCCGCAGCGTCCAAGAGCGCGATTACGCCTGCGCCGAGGGTCTCAAGCAGCTGCGCAAGACGGTGGAGCTGATGGATGGGCAGATGCAGCGAATCGTTATCTGGAACGGTACGGACATGAGGAACGCATTGACCACCGCAGCCATGCAGAACGGGGATTGGACGAGCAGCCAACCATTCATGAGGGCGTTTTCGCCCGTTCGCTGGAACGGCAGGGAGTCATCTCTGACCGCTGCGAGATAAACCGACAGATCAAAGCAGACAACGCTTTGCTTCATGAACTGAAAGCCGCCGTTAGAAAGCTGGCACAGGCAGTCAAAAACACGATTCCCGCTCTTGCAGAAGCGATGGAACGGCTGCGTGGCAATATGATAATCTTTCGCTACCAGCTTCGCCATATCGGCATGGGAAAACACCGTATGA
>CALWWH010000063.1 GCA_944385195.1 uncultured Oscillospiraceae bacterium
GCTGTAGAACGCAAGCTGCTGCCCCGGCGCAAAAGCGGACGCAGCTGCTTACGGATACCTGCGTCATCACTGATCTGTTCGGCAATGATGTCAAAGGCGCCGGCCAGGGCCTCCTCAACGGTATTGACGCCCTTTTCCGGGGCGATGAAGGCCGCCGCCAGCGCCTCCGGGGAGTCCATATTTCGCGCCTGCTCGAAGATGAGCTGGGCCAAGGGGGCCAAGCCTTTTTCCCGGGCCATGGTCGCACGGGTGCGGCGTTTTTGCTGATAGGGCCGGTAGAGATCCTCCACCTCGGCCAGGGTTGCCGCCTCATCAATGGCTGTCACAAGCTCCTCGGTGAGTTTTCCTTGATTGTCAATAGAACGCTTGACCTCTTCCCGTCGGGTCTGAAGGCTGCGCAGGTATTGCAGCCGCTCGGCCAAATGGCGCAGGGTAGTGTCGTCCATCGCCCCGTGCTGCTCCTTGCGGTAACGGGCAATAAAGGGAATGGTATTGCCCTCATCCATGAGGGCAATGACCGCTGCGACGTATGCCTGCGGCTGGTTCAGCTCGGCGGCCAGAAGTTCGGAGATGCTATGCATTGCTTTGGTGCTCCTTGTCCTTAGTGTCTGGTCATTATAGCATAGTTTTTTACGCTGGTCAAATCTGGTTTGTGGGTGTATAATGGAGAAAAGAGAGGTGATTGTCATGATCTATGCCCTTACCCTCAACCCTGCTCTGGACCGCAGCATTGCACCAGACGCAGAACGCATGGACCCCGGTGGCAAGGGGCTTAACGTGGCAAAAACGCTCAGCAGCTTTCACATTCCTGCCGTTGCGGTTGCCTTCACAGCCGGGGAAACGGGGCAATTGCTTTGCCACTTGGCTCGAGAGGCCGGTATCAATCTGCATAGCATCCCCACTGCCGGTCAGACTCGGGTGAACCTCAAGCTTTTTGATGGCAAAGCGGTCACGGAGCACAATCAAGCCGGTCCTGATTTTGATGCAGCCGCCTTCGAGGCCTTACTTCTCTGGCTCAAAGCCACACTGAAGCCCGGCGACACGCTTGCTCTGTGTGGCTCGCTGCCACCAAAAGCTCCCATAAACTGCTATGCCCTCATTGCAAATACCTTTGCTAATTGCAGAATCATCATCGATACCTCGGGTCCTGCTCTCAGGGCTGCCCTTTGTGCAAAACCAAAAGTCATCAAACCAAATCTTGCAGAGTTGCAGACGCTTGTGGGTCATTCCCTCCCCGATGACACGTCCCGCGTTGAAGCGTTGCGCTCCTTGGCTGTTGAACGGGTTCTTCTCTCGCTGGGCGCCGAGGGCGCTATGCTCTCGGCGCCGGATGGCGTTTGGTACGCTCCTGCGCCCAAGGTTCCCGTGCGCGGTACGGTCGGCGCGGGAGATGCCATGACCGCCGTGCTTTGTCACTATCCCTTGGACAACAGCGCTGCGCTGCTGCGTGCCTGTGTCGCCGCAGGCAGCGCAGCAGCCATGCAGCCAGGCAGCGTCCCACCAACCCGTCAGGATTGGGAAGCCCTGATGCGGAAAATCGTCCCGATTCGCCGATAAAGCTGTCCTCTTTTTGCCTTGTTTATTTTCTGAAACAACGTTAAAATGTTCTAAGAATCTTAAGCAGCGAAAGGAGAGCCTCTATGATTCACATTGATATCAACACCCTTCCAATCAATAAGCAGTTCCGCCGTCAGCTTATCAAGCCCGACACTTGGCTCATCATCCCCTTTGATCAGGACATGGCTGTCCCCCACCCCCACGTCATCATTGGCGAGGAAAAGGCGCTGGTCATGGACACCACCTACACAACATTGCCCCTACGAAAATACATCGAAGAGTGCGTCACCGACAAGCCCCTGGTTGTGGCCTGCTCACACAGTCATTTTGACCACACCGACGCCAACTGGCAGTTCAACGATTGTCCCATCTACATGTCCCAGAGCGCCTGGGAGGAAATCTCCGCCCGTCGAAAGGGCGGCACGACCCCTTTCGGCGCGCCTCCCAAGGGCGACTATATCCCCATTATCCTCAAGCCCGGCGACGTCATTGATCTGGGCAACCGCGAGATCGAAGTCATTCCCTATACCGGGATCCATAGCAACACAAGCCTATTCTATCTCGATAAAAAATACGGCGTCCTTTTCACCGGCGACGAGATCGAGTGTGGTCAGATGCTGGTGGGTGGCCGTCCCGGCAGTCCGAGCTGTATTGAGCTGCTGCGGGACAACCTCGTGACCCTGATTCGGGACTGGGGCGACCAGATTGATTGCATCTGTCCGCCGCATAACGGCTCTCCCATCCATGGTTCCTTCCTGGGCCTGCTGGTGGAAAACTGTGAGCGCATTCTCAGCGGCATCCAGGGTGATCCCGATGTCGGCTCTATGACCTACCTCTACAACCCTGCCGAGGCCCGCAGTGAAGAGATGATCAAGCGGGCGTTGGCCGATCCTAAGTCGTTCCGCAGTGAGTGGAAGGGCACCTCTATCGTCTACAACATCGACCGCGTCTTCAAGAGCCAGGTGCAGTAAGCGCAGTAAGCTCAGAAATCCGGAGATCCAAGGGTCTCCGGATTGTTTTTTGCAGATACTTGTGATATGATAGGCTTCGAAAAAAAGATAAGGGAGTGTCCCCATGAGCATTATTCGAGACCCTGCCGGCGCTGAGTATGGCCGGATGAAAATTCAGTGGGTGCAGGACTTCATGCCTGCCCTTTCTGTGATCCGCAAGCGGTTCGCCGCGTCCAGGCCCTTCACGGGCATGAAGATCACCATGTCCATTCATTTGGAGGCCAAAACAGCCTATCTTGCCCTATGTCTGAAGGAGGGCGGCGCAGAGGTGCACTGCACCGGCTGCAATCCGCTCTCTACCCAGGACGACGTTGCTGCCGGCCTGGCCAGCCTGGGCGTCAATGTCTACGCCTGGCACGGCGCGACTCCTGCGGAGTACACGCAGCACTTGACCGCTGCGCTAAGCTGTCACCCCGATCTGCTGATCGACGATGGAGGCGATCTGCTGGAGATTCTCTGCGGACCGCATCCTGAGCTGGCGGACCGTTTGATCGGCGGATGCGAGGAGACCACCACAGGCGTGCACCGTCTGCGCGTCCGCGCCAAGGCTAGGGCACTACCCTTCCCGATGATGAACGTCAATGACGCCAAGTGCAAGCACTATTATGACAACAAATACGGCACCGGCCAGAGCGTCTGGGACGCCATCATGCACACCACCAACCTTCTAGTGGCTGGCAAAACCGTTGTTGTCGCCGGTTACGGCTACTGTGGCCGCGGCATCGCCATGCGCGCCAAGGGCATGGGCGCCAACGTCATCGTCACGGAAATCGATCCGATCAAGGCCCTTGAGGCCACCATGGACGGCTGCCGCGTGATGCCAATGGCCGAGGCCGCGCCCCAGGGCGACCTCTTCATCACCGCCACCGGCTGCCGAGACGTCATTACCAAAGAGCATATGCTGCTTATGAAGGACAACGCCTTCCTAGCTAACGCCGGTCACTTCAATGTCGAAGTCAACCCCGAAGACCTGGCCAGACTAGCTGTCAGGGTCTATCCCCGCCGCGCAGAAATCACCGGTTATGAGCTGGCCGACGGGCGCACGCTCAACCTGCTTGCCGAGGGCAGACTGGTCAACCTCGCCTCCGGCAACGGCCACCCTGCCGAGATCATGGACACCAGTTTCGCCATCCAGAGCCTCAGCCTGGAATACCTGGCCAGGGAAGGCCGCCAGCTGCGGCCTGCTCTGTACGAGGTCCCAGAGGCCATTGACGCCGAGGTCTCCCGGATCAAGCTGGAGGGTCAGGGTTTCAAGATTGACGCATTGACCCCCGCTCAGGAAGCCTATCTCTCTGGTTGGGAAGTGTAAAACCGATGTGGGTACAGTTTGTAAACGCCATCAGCGTGCTTTTGGGTGGTACACTGGGGATGCTGCTGGGCGGACGGCTTCAGGAAAAGCACACCCATACGATTACCATCGGGCTAGGCATCGCGACGCTGATCATCGGTATTGATTCGGCCTTGGAGTCCTCGGATATCCTCTGCACGATCATCAGTCTGGTTGCTGGCACCATCATCGGCCAGCTGCTGCACATTGAGCGCCGCATGGACGGCCTTGGCGACTGGCTTAAGCGCAGAGTTGCCAAAAAAGGTAGCGGCCGCTTTACGGAGGGCTTTGTCACCGCTTCGCTGCTATTTTGCGTTGGCTCCATGTCCATCATGGGGTCCTTGGACGCCGGCACCACCGGCAACGGCGCGATTATCTTATCGAAAACCGCACTCGATTCAGTCATGGCCGTCACCTTTGCAGCTACCATGGGCGTGGGGGTTTTATTCAGCGCAGGGGTGATTTTGATCTATCAGGGCGCCATCACGCTGCTGGCGGCCTATGTCACACCCTATCTCTCCGCCGAAGTTGTCACCTGCATGAATTCTGCGGGAAGATGGAGGCAGTCGGTTGCCACTTGGTGTAGCTTAGGCATTAGATGGATGTCCCCCAAACTGGCTGTTCGGCTTTCTGTGTCCAGTTCAAATTGCACTAGGAGGATTATAGAGTGAGTACCTCAAAGAAGAAATGTGTTCTCTTTTGCATTTTAATAATATGTATAACATGTTTGTTAACATCATGCGCACGCACAAGCGCTTCTCCAACCCCGAATAGGGATATCCCCTACGAGGAACTAGACTGGTGCAACCACTCTTATATTCCTGCTTTCGAATACAATAAAACAGTATTTTATAGCATAGGTGCACCTCCAACCACTGAACTTCCATCCGGGTATGAACCCTGCGGAATTCTGTATATCGACAACATCGAAGAGCAATACGAAATCGTTTATGTCAATGCTGAAACCCCTGAAGTAGTCTATGTCTCCAATGTTGGCAACACTCAGTTCGAACCTTTTACAACGGAACTAGGCACAATGGATCTCGTGTTTTGGGATGGTGCGCTATATGTCGCCAATGCAGGTTCTGTTGCTTTGCCTGATGGGTATGTTGAAGCTGGTCAACTGGCCGAATTGGTGTATGGCATCCCTGTCGAACACGGGCAAACAAATGATTTCTTCTCGCAGGATGGTATAGTCTACACTTGCACGGAAAACAACGATTCCATATACGTAGAAGGAAAGAGACTGAAATTATTCGAAAAAAGAACGGAGGATGAACAGTGAGAAAAATTAGCAACAAAGCAAGCAAAATCGTCGCCATCTTTATGGTCATCGTGCTTTGTATTTCGGGAACCGCTTTTGCTCAAACTTCAATTCAGCCAATCGAGATGATTTCTTGTGCGGAACTTGCCGTCAATTCGCTGCCCACTCCTGAAGCAGCAAAAGAATACGCGCAGCAAAATATCTCGCGCTTCTTGAGTGCCGCTGTGGAACGTGGCGAAAAAACGGCCACTGAGATCAATTCCATGTATATGGGAAATCCCTTTACTCTCTACAACCCCGACACAGGTAATAGTGTGTACTATTTTCCTGTATTTGATGGTAGTGTAGTCTATAAGACGTTGCGTGTTTACTATGCAAATAATCGTTACAATGGCATTCTCTCTGAAATGCTCGTTGAAGTATTGAATACATACATGGGTTCTGCAAGCGCTGATTCCCCTGTATCCTTCGTTGTGTCTGGCGATTATTTGTATGCCGTGAATGGCGCAGAGCACACCGAAGTCTATTGTTTTGAAACTGGTATCGGTGAAGCTAATCCTACTACAACTACTTTGACCATCAACGAAGAGGCAACAGAGCTTGTGAACTGTGCAGATGTTTTGTGCACAGTTGAATACCACGCTGCTGATGTTTCACTTGTAGCCGTAAATAATTATCCAAACTACTACTATATCGATGTAGATGATTACATCACCGAACAGCAAGGTCGGTTACCATGGTGTTCTGCGTATGTTGCTGCGTTTCTTGTAAGAGTAAGAACAGAACAGGTAAACGGACTGACTGCAAGCGATGTTATGGCAGTCTGTTATCCAAACGAAACTGTAGCTCAACGGCAGAGTCATGCGCTTGAGAATTCAAAGACAACACAGTTCTACAGAAATCTGGGATATAGTGTCGATTTTTCAATGTATTCTAGACTTACAGAATCTGAGACTGTAGCTGAGTTGATTGCCGATCGTCCCATTCACCTCTTTACTGCAGAATCAAATGCCAGCGGAAACAATCATTGCATTGCAATGGTTGGCTATAGTTTCAATTTGAATATCTGGCATGTATGGAATCCTTGGAAAATTTTTACTCAGGACATGGATATGGATACAATTACACTTGATGCAGGAAATGGATATTACTTTGAGTGGTTTGGGCAGTGGGTTGTACAATAGTTTTTAAAAAAACAAAGGGTCAGGTAGAATAAATTTCGCAAAAATAAAATCAGACATGGTTTGCAGATCTCTGGTAGAATGAAGTTGCGACACACCATTCTGAAAGGAGAGAGCAAACCATGTCCGAGAAGAACGAGGAAATAATCAAGGGGCAGCTCAAGGAGCTGGTGCGAGGCAGCGTAGAGGAAACGCTCAACGAGCTGCTGGAGGCCGAAGCGGAGAAACTAACCCAGGCGGCTCGGTATGAGCGCAATGAGCAGCGCCAGGGCTACCGCAGCGGCCACTACAACCGCAACCTCACTACCACTTCCGGGGATGTTACCCTCAAGGTGCCTAAGCTCAAGGGAATCTCCTTTGAGACGGCTATTATTGAGCGGTATCGCCGCCGGGAGAGCAGTGTGGAAGAGGCTCTTATTGAAATGTACCTGGCAGGCGTGTCCGTCCGGCGTGTGGAGGACATCACCGAGGCCCTGTGGGGCAGCAAGGTCTCTCCTTCCACCATCAGTGAACTGAATAAGAAAGCGTATGTCCATATTGAAGATTGGCGGAACCGTCCTCTGCAAGGTGGGCGGTATCCGTATGTCTATGTGGATGGGATTTACCTGCGCCGCAACTGGGGCGGGGAGTTTGAAAATGTAGCCATTCTTGTGGCAATTGCGGTCAATGAGGATGGATATCGTGAGGTTCTGGGCG